>NZ_JBIRFA010000013.1:0-55224 GCF_044327205.1 Kitasatospora sp. NPDC018058
AGGCGTAGCCCTGGCCGATGGCGCGGAACTTCCACTCGGCGCCGTTGCGGTACAGCTCGCCGAAGACCATCGCGGTCTCGGTGGAGGCGTCCTCGGAGAGGTCGTAGCGGGCCAGCTCCGAGCTGTCGGCCTGGTTCACCACGCGGATGAACGCGTTGCGGACCTGGCCGAAGTTCTGGCCGCGGCTCTCGGCGTCGTAGATCGACACCGGGAAGACGATCTTCTGCACGTCCGCCGGGACGCCGGCCAGGTTGACCTTGATCGCCTCGTCGTCGCCCTCGCCCTCGCCGGTGCGGTTGTCGCCGGTGTGCTCGACCGAGCCGTCCGGGCTCTTCAGGTTGTTGAAGAACACGAAGTTGCCGTCCGAGGCGACCTTGCCCTGGTCGTTGCAGAGCAGCGCGCTGGCGTCCAGGTCGAAGTCCGTCCCGGTGGTGGTCCGGACGTCCCAGCCCAGGCCGACCACGACGGCCTGGAGCCCGGGGGCCTCCTTGGTGAGCGAGACGTTTCCGCCCTTGCTGAGGCTGACTCCCACTTGTCCTCCAAGAATCGGGAGGCACGGCTGGTGCCCCCGCGGTGGTGCGGTTCGAGGCGCCCACCCGCCGGAAACGGACGTACGCCCCACCCGCCAACGGCCCGAGCGTAGTGCCCGGTTCCCGTACACACCTCCGAACGGGGGCCGACACACCTCCGAAGGCCCGGCCGGGGGCCTCAGAGGGCGGCGAGGACCTTCAGGTACTCCTGCTCGTCCCGGGCGTCCGGGAGGCCGTTGACGACGCTCCAGCGCACCGTGCCGGCCTTGTCGATCACGAAGGTGCCGCGCAGCGGGCAGCCCTTCTCCTCGTCCAGCACGCCGTAGGCCCGGGCGACCTCGCCGTGCGGCCAGAAGTCGGCGAGCAGCGGGAACTCCAGGCCCTCCCGGTCGGCCAGGACGCGCTGGCTGAACTGCGAGTCGCAGGAGACGCCGAGCACCTGGACCCCGTCGTTCTGCAGCCCGGCCAGCTCCCGCTGGATGGCGCCCAGCTCGCCGGTGCACACACCGGTGAAGGCGAACGGGTAGAAGACCAGCACCACGTGCTTGTCGCCGCGGAAGTCGGCCAGCCGGACGGTCTCCCCGTGCTGGGTGCTGAGCTGGAAGTCCGGAGCCGGGGTGCCGACCTCGATGGCCATGAGCGGGACCTTTCTGACGCGACTGGGACGCGACTCCGGCGCGATCTCGACGCGACCGGGCCGCGCGGCGGCGCGGCAGGGCACATCCTCGCATTCGCTTAAGGACGTTCGACCGAACGGATGACCCGTGCCGCCGGGCGGCCCAGCCCTTTCGCCCTCGGCGAACAGCCTCGGCTCGAACGCCCCCGCCGCGAACCGCGCGCGGGGCCGCCACGCGAAACAGGGCCGTCACGCGAAAAGCGCCGGGCCCCGCCGGAGGAGTGCTCCGACGGGGCCCGGCGCGGGGCTCAGGGTCCGTTCAGCGCTGCTTGGGCTGCTTGGCCGTGGACTTGGTGGCCAGGCGGGTGGCCGCCCAGTCCTTGGCGATCGCGATCGAGCTGGTCTGCGACAGGCCGGCGGTCTTCGCCGCGTCCGCGATGTCGGAGGCCTCGATGTGGCCGTCGCGGCCGGTCTTGGGCGTCAGCAGCCAGATCAGACCGCCCTCGGCCAGGTACTCCAGGGCGTCGACGAGGGAGTCGGTGAGGTCCCCGTCGTCGTCGCGGTGCCACAGCAGGACGGCGTCCGCGACGTCGTCGTAGTCCTCGTCGACAAGATCCGTCCCGGTGATCTCCTCGATGCCCTCGCGGAGATCCTGGTCAGTGTCGTCGTCGTACCCCAGCTCCTGGACGATCTGGCCCTCTTCGAAGCCGAGACGGGTCGCCGGGTTGGACTTGTCCGCGGGGTCCGCGGTCGCGCTCACGGGAATAACCTCCAGTATTCGGCCCGGCGTCCATGCCGGGGCTGTGGCCGTAGTCCACACGGGCGCGGCGGTTCGCGCAAGTACCCGACCGCCGATCCCCTCCAAAGGTTGACGTGTCGCACCGGGACACGCCGGTCGACGTGTCGGGAATCACATCGATTTGCCCTTCTCTGCGTGAGACAAGGATGCTTCGGGTGGTCCCGGCCCACAGGTCGTACGTGTGCCCGAGATGCGAACGGCATTCGGGGTCCGCGCATGCGCGGGCGTAGAGTCTCCTGTTGGCCCTCACCCCGGCCGCCCGCCATCGGGCGGACGGGACACCAGGTCGGACCACCTCTTTTCGTAACACCCGGGGGTGTTCGGAGCGGACGAAGACGCCCGCACCGTGCGCCACCAGACCGACCCGCCCACCAGGCGGAACGGTTACCGATCGGTAGAGATGACGGATCTCCGAGCGCGGTAGCACGATGGAGGCGGCGCGACACACCTCAGTTTCGACCGACAGTGAAGGAACAGCGTGGCTTCCGGATCCGATCGCAACCCGATCATCATTGGCGGCCTTCCGAGTCAGGTCCCGGACTTCGATCCCGAGGAGACCGCGGAATGGCTGGAGTCGCTCGATGCGGCCATCGACGAGCGGGGGCGTGAGCGTGCCCGTTACCTGATGCTGCGGCTGATCGAGCGCGCCCGCGAGAAGCGTGTCGCCGTGCCCGAGATGCGCAGCACGGACTACGTCAACACCATCGCGACCAAGGACGAGCCGTTCTTCCCCGGCAACGAGGAGATCGAGCGCAAGATCCTCAACGCGACCCGCTGGAACGCGGCCGTCATGGTCTCCCGGGCGCAGCGCCCGGGCATCGGCGTCGGTGGCCACATCGCCACCTTCGCCTCCTCCGCGTCGCTCTACGACGTCGGCTTCAACTACTTCTTCCGCGGCAAGGACGCCGAGGGCGAGTCCGGCGACCAGATCTTCTTCCAGGGTCACGCCTCCCCCGGCATCTACGCCCGCGCCTTCCTGCTGGACCGACTCAGCGAGCAGCAGCTCGACGCGTTCCGCCAGGAGAAGTCGAAGGCCCCGTACGGCCTGTCCAGCTACCCGCACCCGCGGCTGATGCCGGACTTCTGGGAGTTCCCGACCGTCTCGATGGGCCTCGGCCCGCTCGGCGCGATCTACCAGGCGCGGATGAACCGCTACCTGGAGCACCGCGGCATCAAGGACACCTCCGACTCGCACGTGTACGCCTTCCTCGGCGACGGCGAGATGGACGAGCCCGAGTCGCTCGGCCAGCTGTCGCTGGCCGCCCGCGAGGGCCTGGACAACCTGACCTTCGTGGTCAACTGCAACCTGCAGCGCCTGGACGGTCCGGTCCGCGGCAACGGCAAGATCATCCAGGAGCTGGAGTCCCAGTTCCGGGGCGCCGGCTGGAACGTGATCAAGCTCATCTGGGACCGCAGCTGGGACCCGCTGCTCGCACAGGACCGCGACGGCGTCCTGGTGAACAAGATGAACACCACCCCGGACGGCCAGTTCCAGACCTACGCCACCGAGTCCGGCGACTACATCCGCGAACACTTCTTCGGCGGCGACCTGCGCCTGCGCGCCATGGTCGAGAACATGACCGACCAGCAGATCCAGTACCTGGGTCGCGGCGGCCACGACCACAAGAAGATCTACGCGGCGTTCAAGGCGGCCCGCGAGCACAAGGGCCAGCCGACGGTCATCCTGGCCCAGACGGTCAAGGGCTGGACGCTGGGCCCCAACTTCGAGGGCCGCAACGCCACCCACCAGATGAAGAAGCTGACGGTCGAGGACCTGAAGCGCTTCCGCGACCGGCTGCACCTGCCGATCACCGACAAGCAGCTCGAAGAGGGCTACCCGCCCTACTACCACCCGGGCCGCGACTCGGAAGAGATCCAGTACATGCACGACCGCCGCCAGGAGCTCGGCGGCTACATGCCGACCCGCAAGGTGCGCCCGCGCAAGCTGGAGCTGCCGGGCGACGACGCGTACAAGGCGGTCAAGAAGGGTTCCGGCAACCAGACCATCGCCACCACCATGGCGTTCGTCCGGCTGCTCAAGGACCTCATGCGGGACAAGGGCATCGGCAACCGCTTCGTGCCGATCGCGCCGGACGAGTACCGCACCTTCGGCATGGACTCGCTCTTCCCGTCGGCGAAGATCTACAACCCGCTGGGCCAGACCTACGAGTCGGTCGACCGCGACCTGCTGCTGGCCTACAAGGAGTCGCCGACCGGCCAGATGCTGCACGACGGCATCTCCGAGGCCGGCTGCACCGCCTCGCTGATCGCCGCCGGCTCGTCCTACTCGACCCACGGCGAACCGCTGATCCCGGTGTACGTCTTCTACTCGATGTTCGGGTTCCAGCGCACCGGCGACCAGTTCTGGCAGATGGCCGACCAGCTGGCCCGCGGCTTCGTGATCGGCGCCACCGCCGGTCGCACCACGCTGACCGGTGAGGGCCTGCAGCACGCCGACGGCCACTCGCACCTGCTGGCCTCGACCAACCCCGGCGTCGTCGCGTACGACCCGGCGTACGGCTTCGAGATCGCGCACATCGTCCAGGACGGTCTGCGTCGGATGTACGGCTCCAGCGCCGAGCACCCGAACGGCGAGGACGTGTTCTACTACCTCACCGTCTACAACGAGCCGATCAAGATGCCGGCCGAGCCCGAGAACGTGGACGTCGAGGGCATCCTCAAGGGTCTGCACAAGTACGCGCCGGGCGCCGCCGGCCAGATCCCGGCCCAGATCCTCGCCTCCGGCGTGGCGGTGCCGTGGGCCCTGGAGGCCCAGCGCATCCTCGCCGAGGAGTGGAACGTCAAGGCCGACGTCTGGTCCGCGACCTCCTGGAACGAGCTGCGCCGCGAGGCGGTGGAGTCCGAGGAGTTCAACCTGCTGCACCCCGAGGAGCAGCAGCGCGTGCCGTACGTGACCCAGAAGCTCCAGGGCGCCGAGGGCCCGTTCGTCGCCGTGTCCGACTGGATGCGCGCGGTGCCGGACCAGATCGCCCGCTGGGTGCCGGGTCAGTACCAGTCGCTGGGTGCCGACGGCTTCGGCTTCGCCGACACCCGTGGCGCGGCCCGTCGCTTCTTCCACATCGACGCCCAGTCGGTCGTCCTGGCGGTGCTCACCGAGCTCGCCAAGCAGGGCAAGATCGACCGCTCGGCGCTGAAGGACGCGATCGACCGCTACCAGCTGCTGGACGTGGCCGCGGCCGACCCGGGCGCCGCCGGCGGCGACGCCTGATCACCGGCTAGTGCCGGAAAGGGCCGGACCCCTCGCGGGGGTCCGGCCCTTTCGGTTTCCTCTTCCGGACCTGGTCAGATGTGCACGGCCGGGCCCGCGTCGGTGCTGCCGCGGCGGGTGAGCAGGGCGAGCAGGGCGGCGGCGAAGGCCACCACGGCGGCCACCGCGAAGGCGAGCGACATGCCGCTGACGAAGGACTGGTGCACGGCGCCGGCCATCGCGTCCACCGCCTGCTGCGGGGTACCGGGCGGGGCCGGCGGGGTGATGCCGAGCTGGGCGGCCTGCTTGAGGCCGTCGGCCTGCGGGCCCTCGGCCGGCCGCAGACCGGCCTTGGCCCAGTTGCCGGGCAGCACGTCGCCGACCTTGGCGGCCATCAGCGCGCCCAGCACGGCGGTGCCGAGGCTGCCGCCGACCTGCATCGCGGCCTGCTGCAGGCCGCCGGCCACGCCGGACAGCTCCAGCGGGGCGTTGCCGACGATGACCTCGGTGGCACCGACGATGACCGGGCTGATGCCGAGACCCATCAGGACGAACCAGAGCGACATCACGCCGGTGCCGGATCCGGTGTCCAGGGTGGACATGCCGACCATCGCGCCGGTGGTGAGCAGCATCCCGACCATGATCGGGATCCGCGGGCCGAGCCTGCCGATCGCGAGGCCCGCCAGCGGCGAGCCGATGATCATCATGCCGGTCATCGGCAGCAGGTGGACGCCGGCCTCGACCGGCTTCATCCCGTGCACGTTCTGCAGGTAGAAGGTCACGAAGAAGATCGCGCCGAAGAACGCGAAGGCCATCAGCACCATCAGCAGCACGCCCGCCGACAGCGGCACCGAGCGGAACAGGCTGAGCGGGATCAGCGGCTCCTTCGCACGGCCCTGCCAGAGCGCGAACAGCACCATCAGCAGCACCGCACCGCCCAGGAACAGCAGCGTCCTGGTGTCGCCCCAGCCCCACTCGGGGGCCTTGATGATGCCGAAGACCAGCGCGAACATCCCGACCGAGAGCAGCGCGATGCCCGGCAGGTCGAAGGACTTGGCGGCGTTCTCGGCCCGCACGTCCTTGAGGATCCACAGGCCCAGGGCCAGTGCGATCAGTCCGACCGGGACGTTGATGAAGAAGACCGACTCCCAGTTGACGTGCTCGACCAGCAGGCCGCCGACGATCGGGCCGGCCGCGGTGGAGGCGCCGATCACGCCGCCCCAGATGCCGATCGCCATGTTGAGCCGCTCGGCCGGGAAGGCCCCGCGCAGCAGGCCGAGCGCGGCCGGCTGGAGCAGCGCGCCGAACAGGCCCTGCAGGACGCGGAAGGCGATCACGGTCTGGATGTTGCCGGCGAAGCCGATCGCGGCCGAGGTCGCGGCGAAGCCGACCGCGCCGACCAGGAAGGTGTTCTTGTGGCCGAAGCGGTCACCGATCTTGCCGGCGGTGATCAGGAAGACCGCCAGCGCCAGCAGGTAGCCGCTGGTGACCCACTGGATCTCGGACGGCGCGGCGTGCAGCTTCTCCTGGATCACCGGGTTGGCGATGGCGACGATCGTGCCGTCCAGGGCCACCATCATCACGCCGACCGCGACGGTCAGCAGGGTCAGCCACGGGTGCCCCTTGAGCCCTCCCCCGATCGGTGGATTCGGCGGCGGCGGTGTGTCCGCCTTGGAGTTCTTGACGACGGACTGGCTCATCTGGGGCCCTCCGGGGCGTGCGTCGGAGATCGGAACCGAGCGGACGTGGTCGTGGCGCTGCGACGGCCCACCCGTCCCCACGAGTGCCCGGCCGACGAGCGCCACTCACGGGAGATTATGTCAGCCTCTGACATTTGGCAAACAATGACTTCTGACCTGCACTGACATTTGTCAGGAAGCTAAGGTTGTCCTCCCACCCGCCACACCAGCGCCCCGGAAGGCCCCGCCATGGCCGCTCACACCCCCCGCCCCGTCGGCACCCCGGAGGACCTCGGCCGGGCGCCCGGACTGCGGGAGCGCAAGAAGCAGCAGACCCGGGACGCCCTGGTCCAGGCCGCCCACCTGCTCTTCCTGAGCCAGGGCTTCGCCCGCACCACCGTCGACGAGATCGCCTCCGCCGTGGACGTCTCCCAGCGCACCTTCTTCCGCTACTTCGCCAACAAGGACGAGGTCGCGCTCGCCGTGATGGCCGACGCCGAGGACTACTTCATCGAGTGCCTGCGCCGCCGCCCCGCCGAGGAGACCCCGCTCCAGGCCCTGCGCGCCTCGATCGTCAAGGCCTGGCGCGACCTCGGGAACGCGCGGACCTCCGGCCCCGGCTCGATCAGCAGCGCCCTGGAACTGCTGCGGATCATCGAGGAGACGCCCGCGCTGCTGGCCGCCCATCTGCGCCGGGTCACCGAGCAGGAGCGGCTGGTGGTCCAGGTGCTCGCCGAGCGCGAGGGGCTGGACCCGGCCGAGGACCTGCGCCCGGTCGTGCTGGCCGCCGTCTTCGGCAGCCTGCTGCGCGCCGCCCACCTGTCCTGGACCGCCGAACAGGAGCCGGCCGGGCCCGAGGGCATGGTCGCGGTGATCGAGCGCCACTTCGACCAGCTCGGCCCGGCCCTGGCCGGCCACTGGCGCTCGTAGTACCCGGGTATCACCCCGTACCCGGGTAGCCCCCGGAAGTTCGCGCTCCAGTCCGACGACCGGCGTGGGCCCGCCCTCCTAGGCTGGCCCGCGATGAAGACGCTCACCAAAGCCGACGCCCACAGGTACGCCCGCCGTCAACTCCGCGCCCTGCGGCACCATCTGACCACCCCGAGCCACGACCACACCCCGCTGCTCGGGGAGTCGCGCCGGCCCTGGGTCCGCCGGATCCCGTACGTCATCGCCACGCTGCTGCAGACCGGGCTGATCCCCAGCGGGATCGCCACCCTGGTGAACTTCTACGGCATGGTGCTGCCGGTGGCCGCCGCGCTCACCGTCGCCCAGACCACGCCGCTGTTCCTCGCCATCACCCGGCCGCTGGCCGCCTGGTGGATCAGCGCCGCCACGCTGGTCACCACCGGCGCCATCACCGCCCGCCACCACCAGGTGACCGGCACCTGGCCGTGGACGGCGCCGATGATCCTCGCGTACGTCTTCCTGCTGCTCGCCCTGGCCTTGCGGGAGAGCCGGGCCACCGTGGTCTCGGTCTGGATCGCCACCGTCCTGCTCACCGCGCTCACCACCACTCTCGGCCTGCCCCGGTCCGGCGACGGCACCACCATGCTGCTGATCGCGCTCAGCGGCGCCGCGCTGCTGCTCGGCTGGGCCGTCCGGGACCGCGCGGTGGCCCGCCGGCTGCTCTCCGAACAGGAGCACATCAGCGAGGTCGAACGCGAGCGGCGCACCCTGCTGGAGGAACGCGCCCGGATCGCCCGGGAGTTGCACGACGTGGTGGCCCACCACATGTCGGTGATCGCCGTCCAGGCCGCCAGCGCGCCCTACCGGATCGAGGGCGTACCGGCCGACGCCGCCGAGGAGTTCGGCACCATCGCCGACGCCGCCCGGGGGGCGCTGGCCGAGATGCGGCGGCTGCTCGGCGTGCTGCGCAGCGAGGAGTCCACCGCGGAGAAGACCCCGCAGCCCGGGGTGGGCCAACTCGCCCAGCTGGTCGAGACGGTGGGGCGGGCCGGGGTGCCCGCCGAGCTGACCGTGGACGAGGGGCTGGCCGAGCGGGTGCCGCCGGCCGTCGGCCTGTCCGTCTACCGGATCGTGCAGGAGGCGCTGGCCAACGTGGTCCGGCACGCCCCCGGCGCGCGCACCTGGGTGTCGGTCTCGGCGGACGGCCGGGAACTGCGGCTGACCGTGGTCAACGCGCCGCCGCCGCAACGCACCGAGTCACTGGAGGCCTCGGTCGAGGGCACCGGACAGGGTCTGGTCGGAATGCGGGAACGCGTCCGGCTGGTCGATGGCAGGCTGGACACCGACCCGCTGCCGGACGGCGGCTTCAAGGTGGCCGCCGTCCTGCCGCTCGACGGCCTCGACGGCCTCGACGGCCCGAACACCCCTCGGGAGACACCCGCATGACCATCCGCGTGATCATCGTCGACGACCAGGCCATGGTGCGGGCCGGCTTCGCCGCCCTGCTCAACGCCCAGAGCGACATCGACGTGGTGGGGGACGCGGCGGACGGCGCCCAGGCGCTGGAGGTCACCGGACGCACCCACCCGGACCTGGTGCTGATGGACGTCCGGATGCCCGTCATGGACGGCCTGGAGGCGGCCCGGCGGCTGCTCGACCCGGCCACCGGCAGTCGGGGAGGCGGCGGCGCCCACCGGCCCAAGGTGCTGATGCTGACCACCTTCGACGTGGACGACTACGTGTACGAGGCGCTGCGCGCCGGGGCCAGCGGCTTCCTGCTCAAGGACGCCCCGCCGGCCGACCTGATCGCCGCGGTCCGGGTGGTCGCGGCCGGCGAGGCGCTGCTCGCCCCCTCGGTGACCCGCCGGCTGATCGAGGACTTCGCCCGCAGCCGCCCGGCCAAGCGTCGCGACCCCAAGCTGCGGCTCAACGGCCTGACCCCGCGCGAGACCGAGGTGCTGGAGCTGATCGCCCGCGGCCTGTCCAACCAGGAGATCGCCGGGCAGCTGGTGCTCGCCGAACAGACCGTCAAGACCCACATCGGACGCATCCTCGCCAAGCTCGACCTGCGCGACCGCGCCCAGGCCGTGGTACTGGCCTACGAGTCCGGCCTGGTGACCCCCGGCCAGTAGACGCACCCCGCCCACTCGCCTCCGAGAGGCGCTCGGGGCGCGCCTGATACCCGGGTAGCACCCGGCACTTGGCCCCACGGTGTGACGCCCGCGGGGCCGTCGCATTCCTACCTTCCTCCCCGTCGACAACCGAAGTCGGCAGCCGAACGGACGAGGGAGAGCAGGGACATGCGCACGTTCCGGACCAGGCGGGCGATCGCCGCCACCGCGTTGGCGCTGGCGGCGCTGCTCGGCACGGGCAGCTGGGCCGCCGACACCCAGACCGCCCTCACCGGCCCGCCACCCGGCAGCGCCGCCTGGACCGCCGACACCGCCTTCGGCCTCCGGACGCCCGACCCGGCCACCGCCACCCCGGCCCGGGTCGGGGACTTCTTCGCCGCGTTGGCGCCCGCCCAGCAGGACGCCCTGGCCGTCCGGCACCCGCTGACGGTCGGCAACCTGGACGGCGCCCCGGTCCGACTCCGCTACCGCGCCAACACCCTGGCCCTCACCGCCGAGCGCGAACGGGAACTCGCCCGGGCCGCCGACCCGGCACTCACCCCGCAGGACCACCGGGCCGCCCGCACCCGCGCCGAGCGCTACCGCACCCTGCTGGACGGCGGCCGGCAGATCCTCGCCTTCGACCCGCGCGGCCGCGGCCAGGTCGCCGAGGTGTACGGCGACCTCGCCACCGCCCGCCACACCGCCGTGATCGTCCCCGGCTCGGACATCGACCTGCTGAGCTTCGACCGCGCCGGCGACCCGTACGGCGCCCCCGCCGGAATGGCCCGCGCCCTGTACGGGGCCACCGACGGGCGGACCGCCGTGATCGCCTGGGCCGGCTACACCACCCCGGTCGGCCTCGGTCCGGACGCCGCCACCGAGGACCTCGCCCGGGCCGGCGCCACCCGGCTGACCCGACTGCTCGACGGACTCGCCGTCAGCACCCGCCCGCAGGCCCCGGCCACGGTCCTCTGCCACAGCTACGGCTCGGTGGTCTGCGGCCTGGCCCGCCCGAACCCGGACCAGGCCTCCGGCGTGGTGGTGCTCGGCTCGCCCGGCATGGGCGTCGACTCGGCCGCCGACCTCGACCCGCGCGTCCCGCTCTGGGCCACCGCCCGCAACGGCTCGGACTGGATCGGCAACGTGCCCAACGTCCGGCTGCTCGGCCTCGGCCACGGCGCCGACCCGACCGACCCCGGCTTCGGCGCCCGCCCGCTGCCCGCCACCGGATCCCACGGCCACTCCGGCTACTTCGCCCCCGGCACCGCCTCGCTCGCCGCCTACGCCGCCATCGCCCTCGGGCGCGGCTGACCCTGGAAGGAGCACCGCCATGGCCCACCCGCTCACCACCCTGCGCCGCGCCGCCGCGAAGGTCGACGCGCGCACCCCCGAGACCCGCGACCGCGCCCTGGACGGGCTGCGCGCCCTCGCCCTGCTCTCGGTGCCGATCGGGCACTGGATGCTCGGCGGCCTCACCCGCACCCCCGACGGCGCCCTGCACAACGCCAGCCCGCTCTCCTCGCTCGGCTTCTTCGCCCCGGTCAGCTGGGTGCTGCAGATGCTCGGGGTGTTCTTCCTGGTCGGCGGCCACTCCTCGGTCCGCTCGCTGGAGCGGGCCCGGGAGAAGGGTCTGACCTACGGGAGTTGGCTGCGCGGCCGTACGATCCGGCTGCTGCGCCCGGTGCTCGGGGTGACGGCGCTCTGGGCGCCCCTGATCCCGCTGCTGCCCCGGCTCGGCGTCCCGGTGGACACCCTGCGCACCGGCGCCACGCTGGTGGTGCAGCCGCTCTGGTACATCGGGGTCTACCTGGGGCTGACCGCGCTCACCCCGCTCTGTGTCGCGTTCGCCCGGCGGCTGGGCGGCTGGTCGGCGGGCCTGCTGGTGGCCGTGGTCGCGGTCGTCGACGTGCTGCGGTACGGGCCGTGGGCCGAGGCGGTGCCGTCCTGGGTCGGGCTGCTGAACATCCTGCCGGGCTGGCTGTTCGGCTACCAGCTGGGCGTGCTGTGGGCGCGGGGGCGGCTCGGCCGCCCGGCCGCCCGGGCGCTGCTGCTCGGCGGCGGCGCGCTGTTCGCCGCGCTGCTGGTGGTGTTCCACTACCCGGCCAGCATGGTCGGCGTCCCCGGCGTCGAGCGGACCAACTCGCACCCGCCGTCCCTGCTGGTGCTCGCCCTGGCGGCGGTGCAGTGCGGCGCCGCGGTGCTGCTGCGGGAGCGGCTGGGCCGGTTGCTGACCCGCCGTCCGCTGCTGTGGCTGCCGGTGGTGGTGGTCAACCTGTCGGCGATGACGATCTTCTGCTGGCACCAGAGCGCGATGCTCGCGGTGGCGGTGCCCGGCGCGGCCGGCCTGGGCGCCGTCCCGGGACTGACCACCGCGCCGGACTCGCTCGGCTGGGTGGTCGCCCGGCTGGCGCTGCTTCCGCTGTTCGGAGCCGCCCTGGTGGCGGTCGGATGGTTCACCCGGCACTTCGACGGTCCCTGGACGGCCTTCTCCCGACCGGGCAAGGCGGCGGCCGGAACCGCGGCGGCGCTCTTCGCCGCGTACGCGCTGGGCGTGGTGTGAGCGCGCCGTAGGGGATGTGGCCCGCGCCGGGGGCAGGGCGCGGAAGGGGCGCGGACCGGTCTGTTCGCGCCCCTTCCGCCGTTCAAGCGCACCTCCGGAACGGGACCGCCCCAAGGGGTGCATGCGCATGCGAACCACCACGCGCTGTGATGTTCTGTGACGGTCGGCGACCATCGCTGGACCGCGCCCGCCCACGGCCCTCCGTCCGCATTCGCCACCCCTCCCCCCGGACACCCCTCACCCGAACACCCCCTGAACGCCCCTTCCTTAGGAGACCCATGTCCCCGTCCCCGCCCCCGCCGGGCCCGCAGCCCCCGTCCCGGGCCGGCCGCCGGCTGTCGGCCACCGCCGTCGTCCTCGCGGTCACCGCCGGCACCCTGCTGAGTGCCGTCGCACCGGCCGTCGCCCACGGCGGGGACGACCTCACCCCGCACGTCGACTCCCGCCGGGTGGCCGAGGAACTGCGGCAGGACGAGGTCGCCGCCCTCGGCCAGGAGCACGCCGAGGAGCACGCCCGGATGCGCGCGGCCGTCCGCGGCATCGGCGACTACCCGCAGACCACCCGGACCAACCGGTACAACGCCCTGACCACGTCCCAGGCCGACCACAACAAGGCCTTCGCCCCGGAGACCTGGGGGGCGTTCAAGGAGTACTTCCCCTCCCCCGACTTCGGCGACCACGTGGCCCTACTGCCGACCGGCAAGGTGCTGCTGTTCTCCTTCGAGCGGATCGAGACCAACCCGGAGAAGGAGCCCGCCCCCACCCAGACCACCGGCAAGGAGAACGCCGGCCGGGCCTTCCTCTGGGACCCCTCCAAGGGCACCGAGAGGGACGCCTTCAAGCAGGTCAACCCGCCGGTCTCGGACATGCCGGACGGCCTGGGCGAGCCGCGCCCGGTGCCGTTCTTCTGCTCCGGCCACTCCTTCCTGCCCAACGGCATGGTCGGTGTCTTCGGCGGCAACCTGGGCGGCAACGGCGGCACCGGCGCCAAGCTCTCGCTGATCTTCGACCCGTGGACCGAGACCTGGACCCGCAACCCCGACATGTCGGTGGGCCGCTGGTACCCCTCGGTGGTGACCGGCGCCGACGGCCGACAGCTGATCATGTCCGGCCAGTCCGAACTGGGCTACGGCACCCCCACCCCGGTGGTCGAGCGCTTCCCCGCCAAGGCCTTCGGGGTGCCGGTGAAGAAGACCGACACCCCCAAGGACACCCCGGTCGAGCGGTTCAAGGTGAACGCCCCGTTCACCACCGACTACCCGCACCTGTTCTCGCTCAACGACGGCAACGTCTACGGCTTCGGCCGCCAGGCCGCCGAGCAGTGGAAGTTCGACCCGGTCGCCGAGACCCGCACCGACCTGACCGCCCGCCCGGACGGCCGCAAGCGCAACTACGGCTCCGCCGTGATGCTGCCCGCGGGCGCCAACGGTCCGGACTCCGCGCTGGTCCTCGGCGGCGACCGGGACAACCCGAGCACCCTGCGCTTCTCCAACGGCAGTTGGACCGCCGCGAAGTCGCGCGCCTTCGGCCGCACCCAGGACGACACCATCCTGCTGCCCAACGGCCGGCTGATGACGGTCAACGGCGCCTACGACATCCGCGACTACGGCAACGGCCCGTACAACCCGAACGCCGACCTCAAGTACCGGCAGATCGAGCTGCGCGACGACCAGGGCGACTGGCAGCTCGGCCCGGTCCAGCGACTGCCGCGCGGCTACCACTCCAACGCCGTGGTGCTGCCGGACGGCCGGATCATGGTGACCGGTGACGAGCTCCAGCAGATGGCCAACAACACGGACATCGACGGCACCGTGAGCGGCATCCCGGGCACCTCCGGGCCGGTGAACATGAACGGCACCATCGAGATCTACGAGCCGGCCTACCTGCACCAGGGCGACCGGCCCGCGCTGGCCAACGCGCCCACCGCGCCGGTCGGTTACGACCGGAAGTTCACCGTCACCAGCACCACCCCTGGCCTGGCCGCCAAGGCCGTCCTGCTGGCGCCGACCACCTCCACCCACTCGGTCAACACCAGCCAGCGCCACATCGACCTGCGGCTCACCAGCCGGGCCGGCAACCGGCTGGAGTTCCAGGCCCCGCCGGACGCCAAGGCCGCGCCGCCCGGCTGGTACATGCTCTTCCTGCTCAGCGACAAGGGCGTGCCCAGCGTCGCGCAGTGGATCCAGCTCACCCCCTCGGTCTGATCCCCCGCCCAGAAAGGACACCCCACCCATGAGCACGGATCTGAGCCTGCGCGACAGCGAGGAGATCCAGGGCGACATCCTCGCCGGCTTCAAGAAGGACAACGTCAGCGTCCTGTTCCTCAAGTTCGAGGACGCCGCCCGGGCCCGCGACTGGCTGCGCAGGCTGACCCCGCAGGTCTCCACCACCCGCGAGGTCGCCGCGTTCAACGAGAAGTTCAGCGAGGCCAAACAGGCCTCCGGGGGCGACGACCCCACATCGCTGACCGCCACCTGGCTGGGCGTCAGCTTCACCTTCGAGGGTCTGCGGATGCTGGCCTCCACCGATCCGTTCCCGACCGCCCCGCCGGTCGGCGGCGGCCTGGAGGCCTTCAAGGAGGGCTCGGCCCAGCGGGCCGGCGCCCTCGGCGACACCGGCGACAACTCCCCGGACAACTGGCTGTTCGGCAACGGGAAGAACCAGCCGATCCACGCCGTGCTGAAGATCTCGGCGGACACCGAGCGGGACCTCCAGTCGGCGATCGAGGCGCAGCGGATCGCCGCGGCCGAGTGCCGGGTGCTGATCGTCTACCAGCAGAACGCCCAGACCCTGCTGGGCAGTCGGCGCGGCAAGGAGCACTTCGGCTTCAAGGACGGCATCAGCGAGCCCGGCATCCGGGGCTTCGACAGGCCCGACCCGAGCAAGCCGGACGAGGTGGACGGCCACCCGGGCACCCGGCTGATCCCGGCCGGCGAGTTCGTCTGCGGCCTGGAGAACGACCGGTTCAGCGGCCCCCCGAGCCAGTACCCCGAGTGGGCCCGCAACGGCTCCTTCCAGGTGATCCGCCGGCTCGCCCAGGACGTCCCCGGCTGGTGGTCGCAGGTCGCGGTCAAGCTCCAGGAGCTCAGGAACGCCAAGGCCGTCCCGGACCACGCCACCACCGAGTGGCTGGCCGCCCGGATGGTCGGCCGCTGGCGTTCCGGCGCCCCGGTCTGCAAGCACCCGGACCGGGACGTGCCGAACAACCCGGACGCCGCCAAGGACAACGACTTCAACTTCCGGGACGACCCGGAGGGCCTGGCCACCCCGCTCTGGTCGCACCTGCGCAAGACCGAACCGCGGGCCGGTCTGCAGGAAGCCCCGGACAAGCCCCCGCTGGACGCCGACGTCCTCAACGGCCGGCGCATCATGCGCCGCGGCACCCCGTACGGAGCCCCGTTCGACCCGGCCTCCGAGGGCCCGGGCGGCCCGGACGACCCGCGCGGCCTGCTGTTCATCTGCTACCAGGCGGACATCCAGCGGCAGTTCGAGTTCATCCAGGTCGACTGGATGGACCAGCCGAACTTCCCGCCGAACCGGGACAGTGGGGGAGCCACCCCGCCCGGGCACGCCAAGCCCAGGCTGGTGCCCGGCCGGGACCCCGTCACCCAGAACTGCACGAACCCGGACACCGGCGAGGTCACCCCGGTCGACTACGAGAGCCGGAACGCGGGCGGCCTGATCGAGCACACCCCGCTGAGCTTCGCGCAGTTCGTCCAGACCACCGGCTCGGTGTACGCCTTCATGCCCTCGCTCAGCATCCTGCGCGGGCTCTGCGAGGGCCGGCTCACCCCGGTCGGGCAGACCACCACGCAGACCGGCGGCCAGACCGGCACGCAGACCGGCGGGCAGACCACGACCCCGCAGGGCGGCGGCCAGCCCAAGCCCCAGCCGGTGAAGGCCTACCCCTGCGACGAGTTCGTCACCGTCCCGGACCAGTACCGCCGGGGCGGCCAGAGCCAGTACTGGGCCTTCCACGGCGACCGCTGCCGGCTGATCTCGGTGGCCGACGGCGCCGCCCACACCGACCGCAGGGTCGAGGACGACACCTGGCTGAACACCTGGACCTGTCTGCAGGGCGTCGGCCGGGTGGACTGCGTCCTGCCCGTCCCGGACCAGCAGGACCCGGGCGGCAAGAGCTGGTACTGGGTGTTCCACAGCACCGGCGGACGCCAGCAGTACCGGCTGGTCTCGATCACCTGCGGCGCCGGCCGGTACACCACCACGCTGGAGCGCCCGGACCGCGACCTCACCAACTGGGGCTCACTCAGCGGCGTCGGCCAGGTCGACTGCTGGCTGCCGGTGCCGGACCAGCAGCGGGTCGGCGGCAAGAGCTGGTACTGGTGCTTCCACACCACCAGCGGCCGCCAGCAGTACCGGCTGATCTCGATCGCGGACGGCTCCGGGCACACCGACGTGCGCGAGCGCACCGACCGTGAGCTCTCCCAGTGGACCTCGCTGAACGGCCTGAGCCGGGTGGACTGCTTCCTGCCCGTCCCGGACCGCCAGCGGGTCGGCGGGAACAGCGAGTACTGGGTGTTCTGCGGCCAGAGCTACCGCCGGATCTCGATCGCCGACGGCAGCGGCCACCCGGACCGCCTGGTCGACGGCGACCGCACCTGCGACAACTGGGCCTCGCTCGGCTGACCTCGACGGCGTCGCCACGCGCCCCCGGTGTGCCACCGCGCGCACCGGGGGTGCGCTGTCGGCGACCTGCTTTAACCTGCCGCCATGGTGACGTTCGACGAGTTCCGCGCGATGGCCCTGGCCCTGCCGGAGTCCGCCCAGGAACCGACCTGGGACATCGAGACCCTGCGGGTCCGGCACAAGATCTTCGCGATGGGCGCCTCCGAAGGGGAGACCGTCACCGTCAAGGCCTCCCCCGAGGACCAGGCCGAACTGCTCGCCGCCGAGCCCGAGGTGTTCTCCTTCGCCCCGTACGTCGGCCGGCACGGCTGGGTGCGCGTCCGGCTGGACCTGGTCGATCCGGAGGAGCTGCACGACCTGCTCACCGAGGCCTGGCGGCGCACCGCGCCCAAGCGGCTGGTGCGCGAATTCGACGCCCGGCACTCCGGTTAGCACCGCCGGGACGGCCGCACACGGACGTCGACAGGACACCCACGGTTCATGTGATCCATCCCACAGTTTAGGCGTGTCCGTCACCCTTCTGTGACCTCTAGGCTTGCGCAGGGAAGTCAGCAGTCCAATCGCACCCTCCGGGCACCGCCCGCGAAACGGTGACGGGCCCCAAGGGAGTTGGTGCGGTGCGCAACCGTCGACGCTGGAAGCGGGTACTGATCGGGGCGTTCGCGGCTTGCGCCGTGCTCGCCGACGCCGGCGCCTCGGCGGCCGCGGCCGCGATCTCCTCCGAGCAGCTGGCGATCTCCACGCCCCCGGCCGGCAGCTCCGCCTGGGTGCAGGACCACACCTTCGGCCGCCTCCTGCCCGACCCGGCCGTCACCAGCCCGGCCGACGCCGCCGCCTTCTTCGCCTCGCTCGCCCCCACCGAGCTGGACCGGCTGATCAAGGACTACCCGCTGGTCGTCGGCAACTACGACGGCGCCCCGCTGGACCTGCGCTACCGCGCCAACCGGATCGCGCTGGCGAACGAGCGTGACGCCGCCCGGGCCCGCGCCGCCGACGAGAAGCTGGACTCCGACACCCGCGCACTGGCCGTCTCCCGCGCCAACGACGTCGATCACCTGCTGGCCCCCGGCCGGCAGGTCCTGGCCTTCGACCCGCGCGGCCGCGGCCTGGTCACCGAGGTGTGGGGCGACCTCGCCGACGCCGAACGGATCTCCGTGATCGTCCCCGGCTCGGACGCCGACCTCGGCCACTTCGACCAGACCGCCGAGCCGCTGCGCTCCCCGGCCGGCATGGCCCGCGCCCTCCACTCCGAGGAGCAGCGCCAGGCCCCGGGCACCCGCACCGCCGTGATCGCCTGGACCGGTTACGTCACCCCCTCCGGCCTCGGCCCGGACGCCGCCACCTCCCGGCTCGCCGACGTCGGCGCGCCCCGGCTGGAGCGGCTGCTGGCCGGCCTCAAGGAGACCACCCGGCCGGACGCGCCCCCGGCGCTGCTCTGCCACTCGTACGGCTCGGTGGTCTGCGGCACCGCCGCCCCGAAGATCCACCGCGCGGCCGCCTCGCCGGCCGACACCTCGGGCATCACCGACATGATGGTGTTCGGCAGCCCCGGCATGGGCGTGCAGAGCACCTCCGAACTGGGCGCCGGCGTGCACGTCTGGGCCACCCGCAACCCCAGCGACTGGATCGGCAACGTCCCGTTCCTGGAGGTCGGCAAGCTCGGCCACGGCGCCGACCCGACCGGGGGCGGCTTCGGCGCGGAGCAGATCTCCTCGGCCCGGGCGGCCGGCCACAACGGCTACCTCACCGACGGCACCGACAGCCTGCACAACTTCGCGGCGATCTCGCTCGGGGACTACCGGGACGTCGTCCGGACCACGCCCGGCTCCTGATCCCGAGAGGGCTGGTCCTGGTAGAGCCGTAGGGCCTCCGCCGCCGCCCGGGCCAGCTCGCGCCGGGCGGCCGGCGGGGACAGCACCTCGACCTCCGCCCCGAAGGCCAGCAGCGAGAGGACGGCCGCCGGGGCCGGGAAGGCCATCGCCACCTCGACCCACTCCTCGGCCGGCCCGGCTCCCGCCTCCGGCGGCAGCTCGGCGACCCGGCCGCCGTGGATGCGCAGGAACATGTCCAGCCGCCCGCGCCGGACCCGCACCCGCACCGGCACCTCCTTCGGTATCCGCTCCACCTGCTCGCGCAGCGCCGCCCACACCTCGCCGAGCCCCAGCCCCGGACGGCGGCGCACCGCCTCCTCGGTGGTCTCGGCGGCCAGCACCCGGTCGGCCCGGAACAGCCGCGGCTCGCCGTGCAGATCGGCCACCAGGTACCAGACCGAGGCCTTGCTCACCAGGCCGTACGGGTCGACGGTGTACTTCACCGGCGCGGGCGTGCCGCCGTGCCGGTAGCGCAGCCGCAGCCGCCGGTCGGCGAACACCGCGTACTGCAGTTCCCCCAGGTCCGGACCGCTCCCGGCGGCGGGCTGGGCACCCTGCATCCAGCGGGCCGGGTCGACCAGGATGCGCTCGCTGACCCGCTCGGCGGCCGGGCGGTGCGGGGCGGGCAGCGCCGCCATCACCTTGCGCAGCGCCGAGCCGAGCGCGCCGTCCAGCCCGAGGTCGCTGTGCGCGCCCTGGGCGGAGAGCACGAACAGCGCCCGGGCCTCGTCCGCGGTCAGCCCGGTGACATCGGTGCGGTAGCCGGGCAGGAGATTGATGCCGCCGTGCCGGCCGCGCTCGGTGAACACCGGCACCCCGGCCGCGGAGAGCGACTCCACGTCGCGGTAGATGGTGCGGACGGACACCTCCAGCCGTTCGGCGAGTTCGGTGGCGGACACCCGGCCGCGGGTCTGGAGCAGCAGGAGGATCGAGAGCAGGCGGTCGGCCTTCATGGCACAAGAATCCCAGTAATCCTGACGGTGCTTGTCAGGTTTTACTGGGAGATTGCGTTCCGAGCCCGAAAGGCTCGAAAAACCGCACCGCACAAGGGAGCTGACCACCCGTGAACGCCGTCCAGGACGCCCGCCCGCAGTACCTGCTCGCCCTCGGCCAGCTGGAGAAGCTGTTCGCCGCGATCACCCCGGCCGACCTCGACCGGACCACCCCCTGCGAGGAGTTCACGCTGCGCCAGCTGCTGAACCACGTGGTCGGCGGCATCCACCGCTTCGCGTACATGGGCGAGGGCGGCCGCGCCGAGGACGTCCTGCCCGGCATCGAGGACCCGTCCGACGAGGGCTGGTCGGCCGCGCTCGCCCGGGCCTGCGCCCGCGCCACCACCGCCTGGGCCGACGACGCCAAGCTGGGCCGCCCGACCTTCGCCCCCTGGGGCGAGGTGCCCGGCGGCATGGTGGTCGGCGGCTACGTGATGGAGGCGACGACCCACGCCTGGGACATCGCGAAGACCCTGGACAACGGCTTCGTCCTGGACGACGGGCTGGCACACACCGCGCTGGCCATCGCCGAGGCCGTCCTCCCGGCCGAGGGCCGGGTCGAAGGCGTCCCGTTCGGCGAGGTGCAGCCGGTCGCCGAGGACGCCGACATCCACACCCGGCTGGCGGCCTTCACCGGCCGCAAGGCCTGAGCCGCAAGGCCTGAACCGCGGAGCCCGGAAGGCGCCGGGCCCGGGGAGTGACGGCTCCCCGGGCCCGGTCGGGTGCTACTCCCGCCCGACCTGGGTGAAGTTCATGTCGGCGTAGCGGCCGCCGGCCACCTGCGCCGACACCGGCTCCAGCAGCGCCAGCTCCGCCGCGGTGAGCCGCAGGGTCGCCGCGGCGGTGTTCTCGGCCAGCCGGCTGCGCTTGCGGGTGCCCGGGATCGGCACCACGGTCAGCCCGTGCACCTCGGCCCGCTGCTGCACCCAGGCCAGCGCGACCTGGGCCATCGTCACCCCGCGCGCCGTCGCGATCTCCCGCAGCGGCGCCAGCAGTCCGGCGTTGGCCGCCGCGTTCTCACCGGTGAACCGCGGCTGGGTGCGCCGCACGTCGTCCGCCGCGAGCTCCTCGGCGGCCTGGAACGCGCCGGTCAGGAAGCCGCGCCCGAGCGGCGAGTACGGCACGAAGGCGACGCCCAGCTCGGCCGCGGCCGGCACCACCGTGCGCTCGACGTCCCGGGCGAACACCGACCACTCGGACTGCAGCGCGGCGATCGGGTGGATCGCGTGCGCCTCGCGCAGCTCGGCGCCCGTCACCTCGGACAGGCCCAGGTGGCGCACCTTGCCGGCCTTGACCAGCTCGGCCATCGCGCCGACGGACTCGGCCAGCGGCACGGCCGGGTCGCGGCGGTGCATGTAGTAGAGGTCGATCGCGTCCACGCCGAGGCGGCGCAGCGAGGCGTCCACGGCGGCCCGGATGTACGCCGGGTCGTTGCGGATGCCGCGGTGGGCCGGGTCGTCCTCCTTGCGCTCGATGGCGAACTTGGTGGCGAGCACCACCGTGTCCCGGTTGGCCCGGACGAACGGGCCGATGAACTCCTCGTTGCGGCCGTAGCCGTAGGCGTCGGCGGTGTCGAACAGGGTGACACCGGCCTCCAGGGCGGCGTCCAGGGTGGCGAGTGCCTCACCGGAGTCGGTCGGGCCGTAGAACTCGCTCATGCCCATGCAGCCGAGGCCCTGGATGCCCACCAGCGGGCCGGCGGTGCCGAGTTCGGCGGTGGGGAGGATGGGGTGAGTCATGCGCTCTGCTCTTCCTCTACTCGGTAGTACTGGCAGACGGCCGGGGCACCGGTGCTGTCGGCGATCTTCCCGGCGTAGAGATCGATCTTGTAGTCGAGGACGGAGAGGGTGGCCTGCAGGTCGACGATCCGCTGCCGGACCTCCTCGCGCTGCGTCTCCAGCAGCCGTCGCCGCTCCTCGTAGGTCTCCCCACCGCGGCGGGCCATGTCGACGTACTTGAGCATGTCGGCCACCGACATCCCGGTCAGCCGCAGCCGGCCCAGGAAGGCCAGCCGGTGCAGATCGGCGTCGCAGTAGCGGCGCTGGCCGCCGACCGCGCGGTCGACCGGGTCGAGCAGGCCGATCCGCTCGTACCAGCGCAGGGTGTGGGCGGTCAGTCCGCTGGCCGCGGCGACCTCGCTGATGGTGTGCCGCGGGGTCCGGTCCGGATCGCCGACCGGGCGGTTGAACACCTCGGAGCAGCTGCGCGGACGGCCCTCGACGTGCGCGGGTGTGGCCATTGGTCGTTCCCCCTGTCCTGTGCGACGGCGACGACGCTACCGAGTTGGAGTGCACTCCAAGCAAGCCTCCCAGCCAGGTGGCCCCACCACCCGGCTTTCGCTCGCACTAGAGTCAACCGCATGGAGAGCTTGCGGATGATCGAGAACTGGCCCGTGCCCCACGCCGCCGCAGCGGTGGTCCGGGGTGCGGACGGCGCGGTGCTGGGCGCGCACGGGCCGCAGCAGCACCTCTTCCCGCTGGCCTCGGTGACCAAGCCGCTCACCGCGTACGCGGCGCTGGTCGCGATCGAGGAGGGCGTGTTCGAGCTGGACGACCCGGCCGGTCCGCCCGGTTCGACCGTGCGCCACCTGCTCGCCCACACCTCCGGCCTCGGCTTCGACGAGGACCGGATCTTCGCCGAGCCCGGCAACCGCCGGCTCTACTCCAACGCCGGCTTCGACGCGCTGGCCCGCGCGCTGTCCGAGGCCGCCGGGATCGAGTTCCACCGCTACGTCGCCGAAGCGGTGTTCGAGCCGCTGGGCATGCACGACACCGTGCTCAACACCGCGCACAAGTCCCCGGCCGGCGCCGGCGGCCTGTCCACGGTGGCCGACCTGACCCGCTTCGCCGCCGAGCTGCAGTCGCCCAAGCTGCTGGACCCCTCCACCGTCCGGCGGGCCACCCGCGAGGTCGCCTTCCCCGGCACCAGCGGCGTGCTGCCCGGCTACGGCCACCGCCGCCCGAACGACTGGGGCCTCGGCTTCGAGATCCGCGACGGCAAGAGCCCGCACTGGACCGGCACCGCCAATTCCCCCGAGACCTTCGGCCACTTCGGCCAGTCCGGCACCTTCCTGTGGGTCGACCCGCAGGCCGGCGTGGCCTGCATCGCGCTCACCGACCGGGACTTCGGGCCGTGGGCCGTCGAGCTCTGGCCGGCCCTCTCCGACGCGGTGCTCTCCGAGCTGAACGGTTAGCCGTACGAGACCGGCGAGTGCATCTCCCAGAGCAGGAGTTCGGCGCCGGTCCCGCCCGCCGTCGGGTCGGCGAAGGCCTCGCCGGTGATCCGCACACTGTCGCCCGGGACCATCGAACGGCCGCCGCCCTTGGGCCCCGGGATCGTCCGGTAGCCCAGTGAGCCTGCCGTCAGGTGGGCGTACCGCCAGGGCGCCTCGGGCAGTTGCGGCAGCGGCTGCCACGGACCGGCGACGGCCAGCCAGAGCGCGGCGTCACCGCGGCGCAGCCGCAGGGCGTCGGTGCCGGCGTCGCGCTCCAGCCCGGAGGCCAGCAGCGTCAACCCGCCGTCCGCCGGTTCCACCCTTCGCAGCCCGTACGCCGGGGTGGCGTCGAACTCGTCCGGCTGGAGCCACATCTGGACGAAGCGCACCGGCCCGGTGGCTCCGCCGACGTTGCGCTCGGTGTGGGTGACGCCGGAGCCCGCGCTGAGGTGCTGGATCATGCCCGGGCGCACCACCCCGCTGTGGCCGTGCGAGTCCCGGTGGGCCAGCGCGCCCTCCAGCACCCAGGTGAGGATCTCGGTGTCCCGGTGCTTGTGCTCCTCGAACCCCGCGCCGGGGGCGAGGAGTTCCTCGTTGCACGCGAGCAGCGCACCGAAGTGGGTGTTCTTCGGGTCGTAGTGGCCGGAGAAGGAGAACGCGTGGCGGGTCTCGATGCCCTCGGCCGGGACGGAGCGGTAGCGCTCGGCGGTGCGGCGCAGATCGGCACGGGCGCGGTCAGGAGCGTCGGTCACACTCCCCTACCGTAGTGGGTGTGACCCTTCCCACCGCGCCGCTCCGCCGGGGGGTGTGCACGAGCAGTCACTCGCGTGAGGCAGTCTTGTCCTTGTGCCAGCCGCCTCCACGAACTCCCAGAGCGAACCCAGTCCCGTCGCACCCGAACCGACCGGTAAGAGCCCGGCCGCCCGGGCCGGCCGCGACCGCCCCGGCCGGGCGGCGCCCCGCCTGACGGCCCAGGAGCGCAGAAACGCCGCCGAGCGGGCCGAGCGCCGGGCGGCGACGCTCAAGCGGCTGGAGAAGTCCTCGGGCAAGCTGGCCAGCGCCGCGATTGCGCGGATGGACGACCAACTCGGCTGGTACCGGCGGATGCCGCCGGAGCACCGCTCCTGGATCGGCCTGGTCGCCCAGGCCGGTATCGCCGCCTTCACCGAGTGGTACCGCCAGCCCGACGCCGCCCAGGCGATCTCCACCGACGTCTTCGGCACCGCCCCGCGCGAGCTGACCCGGGCGATCACCCTGCGCCAGACCGTCGAGCTGATCCGCACCACGATCGAGGTGATGGAGGAGGCCATCGAGGAGGTGGCCGCCCCCGGCGACGAGGCGGACATGCGCGAGTCCGTGCTGGTCTACGCCCGCGAGATCGCCTTCGCCACCGCCCAGGTGTACGCCCAGGCCGCCGAGGCGCGCGGCGCCTGGGACGCCCGGCTGGAGGCGCTGGTCGTCAACTCGCTGCTGTCCGGCGACGCCGACGAGGGCGTGCTGTCCCGCGCCGCCGCGCTCGGCTGGGGGCAGCCCAGCCAGGTCCGGGTGGTGATGGGCAGCGCCCCGGACGGCGACAGCGAGCTGGTGGTGGAGGCGATCCGCCGGGCCGCCCGGTACGCCAAGCTGAACGTGCTGACCGGGGTGCTGGGCAAGCGCCTGGTGGTCGTGGTCGGCGGCGACAAGGAGCCGGTGCACGCCGCCCGGGCGCTGATCGGCCAGTTCGCGCCGGGCCCGGTGGTGATCGGCCCGACCGTGCCGGACCTGCTCTCGGCGACCCGCTCGGCGCACGCCGCCGCGGCCGGCCTGCGCGCCTGCGCCGCCTGGCCGGACGCCCCCCGCCCGGTGCTGGCCGACGACCTGCTGCCCGAGCGGGCGCTGGCCGGGGACCAGGCCGCCCGGCACCAGCTGGTGGAGGAGATCTACACACCGCTGGACGAGGCCGGCTCCGCGCTGCTGGAGACGCTGAGTGTCTACCTGGAGCAGGCGTCCTCCCTGGAGGGCGCGGCCCGGATGCTCTTCGTCCACCCCAACACGGTGCGCTACCGGCTACGACGTGTGACCGACGTCACGGGGTACGCCCCCTCCGACGTACGTTCGGCGTTCACTCTGCGGATCGCACTGGCCCTCGGGCGGCTGGCCGACGCCGGAGAGCCCAGCTGAGTCGGGTGTAGGGACCATACAATCCCGGATGGTTTTCTTCGTTACCGTCGCCTACCCGCCCCTGGGCGCCTGGCGAGAGAGGGTTGAACCGTGCTCGTAATCGTCGCCCCTGGACAGGGTGCTCAGTCCCCCGGTTTCCTCAGCCCCTGGCTGGAGCTCGACGGTGTCGCCGACCGCCTTCGCGGCTGGTCGGAGGTCGCCGGGCTCGACCTGGTGCACGCCGGCACCGAGGCGTCCGCCGAGGAGATCAAGGACACCGCCGTCGCCCAGCCGCTGCTGGTCGCCGCCGGTCTGGTGACCGCCCGTGAGCTGTTCCCGAACGAGGACGTCGCCCGCAAGCTGGTCGGCGCCGTCGCGGGCCACAGCGTCGGTGAGATCACCGCCGCGGCCGGCGCCGGGGTGCTCAGCGCCCAGGACGCACTGACCTTCGTCCGCGAGCGGAGCCGGGCCATGGCCGAGGCCGCCGCGGTCACCGAGACCGGCATGACCGCCGTGCTCGGCGGCGACCCGGAGGTCGTCGCGGCGAAGCTGGCGGAGCACGGCCTGACCGCGGCCAACAACAACGGCGGCGGCCAGATCGTCGCCGCCGGCACGCTGGCCCAGCTGGAGGCGCTGAAGGCGGACCCGCCGGCCGGCGCCAAGCTGATCGCGCTGAAGGTGGCCGGTGCCTTCCACACCGAGCACATGGCCCCCGGCGTGGAGCGGCTGGCCAAGCTGGCCCCGACCCTGACCGTGGCCGACCCGCAGGTCCGCTACGTCTCCAACAAGGACGGCGAGGTCGTCGGCTCCGGCGCCGAGGTGCTCGCGCGCCTGGTGTCGCAGGTCTCCAACCCGGTCCGCTGGGACCTCTGCATGGAGACCCTCGGGCAGCTGGGCGCGACCGCCGTCATCGAGCTGTCCCCCGCGGGCACCCTCACCGGACTGCTCAAGCGCAACCTCAAGGGTGTGGCCACGCTCGCCCTGAAGACCCCCGCCGACCTGGACAAGGCCCGCGAGCTCATCGCGGAGCACGGCGGTCAGGACCAGCAGGACCAGGAGGAGCAGGCATGACCAAGCCGCAGATCCGTCCCGCCGGCGGCGCGCAGTACTCCCGCATCCACGGTGTCGGCGGCTACCGCCCGGTCCGGGTCATCCCCAACTCCGAGGTCCTGGAGTGGATCGACTCCTCGGACGAGTGGATCCGCACCCGCAGCGGGATCGCCGAGCGCCGCTGGGCCGGCCCGGAGGAGTCCGTCGCCGAGATGTCGGTGCAGGCCGCCGGCAAGGCCATCGCGCAGGCCGGGATCGCCCCCGAGCAGATCGGCGGCGTGATCGTCGCGACCGTCTCGCACCTGAAGCAGACCCCGGCGATCGCCACCGAGATCGCCGAGCGGCTCGGCTGCGGCACCGCCCCGGCCTTCGACATCTCGGCCGCCTGCGCCGGCTTCGGCTACGGCCTGGGCCTGGCCGACGGCATGATCCGCGGCGGCAACGCCGAGTACGTGCTGGTGATCGGCGTCGAGCGACTGAGCGACCTGACCGACAAGTCGGACCGCTCGACCGCGTTCATCTTCGGCGACGGCGCCGGCGCCGCGATCGTCGGCCCCTCCGACACTCCCGGGATCGGCAAGCTGATCTGGGGTTCGGACGGCTCGCAGCGGGACGTCATCTCGCAGACCCAGGCCTGGGACACCGCCTTCGCCAAGCCCGACGCGATCAACGGCGCAGGCCCGGAGACCAAGTGGCCGGCCCTGCGGATGGAGGGCCAGCCGGTCTTCCGCTGGGCGGTCTGGGAGATGGCCAAGGTGGCCCAGCAGGCGCTGGACGCCGCCGGGATCACCGCCGACCAGCTCGGCGCCTTCATCCCGCACCAGGCCAACATGCGGATCACCGACGCCATGATCAAGGCACTCAAGCTGCCGGAGTCGGTGCCGGTCGCCCGCGACATCGCGGAGACCGGTAACACCTCCGCGGCCTCCATCCCGTTGGCGATGGAGCGCATGCTGGAGAGCGGCGAGGCCCACAGCGGCGACCTCGCGCTGATCATCGGGTTCGGGGCGGGTCTCGTGTACGCCGCGGCAGTCGTTACGCTCCCCTAGGCGCGTTTCGCCCCACCCAACAACAAGCCTGTGTCCGGCCGCCGGTCGGACACGCTCAACACCGAAGAGGAGCAGCCAGTATGGCTAAGGACAAGGCCGAGGTCCTGGAAGGTCTCGCCGAGATCGTCAACGAGATCGCGGGCATCCCGGCGGAGGACGTCGAGCTCGACAAGTCCTTCACCGACGACCTGGACGTCGACTCGCTGTCCATGGTCGAGGTCGTCGTGGCCGCCGAGGAGCGCTTCGACGTCAAGATCCCGGACGACGAGGTCAAGAACCTGAAGACCGTCGGCGACGCGGTGGACTACATCCTCACCCACTCCGCCTGAGCGGTCGACTCGTTCGAGTCCCGCAGTCCGTCCGGCGTCAGGAACGCCTCGGACGGCTGACCCGTCGGCCCGGCTCCCCGAGCCAGGCCGACCCGCCGGCCGGGACGCCCCACCGGGCGCCCGGCCGGGCCCTTCTTCGGCTCGCCGCCGACCCCGCACGAACGTGAAAGAAGAGCAACCAGTGACCGCTGAAAACCGTACCGTGGTCGTCACGGGTATCGGCGCCTTCACGCCGCTGGGCGGCGACGCCGCCACGACCTGGGAGAACCTGGTCGCCGGGCGCTCCGGAGTGGCGGCCCTGACCGAGGAGTGGGCCCAGGACCTGCCGGTCCGGATCGCGGCGCGCACCGCCGTCGACCCGGGCGAGATCCTGCCCCGCCCGCTGGCCCGCAAGCTGGACCGTTCCGCCCAGTTCGCGCTGATCGCCGCCCGCGAGGCCTGGGCCGACGCCGGCTACGAGACCCCGGCCACCGACGAGTCCTCCAAGCTCGCCCCCGAGCGACTGGGCGCCGTCATCGCCTCCGGCATCGGCGGCGTGACCACCCTGCTCGACCAGTACGACGTGCTGCGCGAGAAGGGGGCCCGCAAGGTCTCCCCGCACACCGTCCCGATGCTGATGCCCAACTCCCCCGCGGCGAACGTCGGTCTGGAGGTCGGCGCCCGCGCCGGCGTGCACACCCCGGTCTCCGCCTGCGCCTCCGGCGCCGAGGCGATCGGCTACGCGATCGAGATGATCCGCACCGGCCGCGCCGACGTCGTGGTGGCCGGCGGCACCGAGGCGGCGATCCACCCGCTGCCGATCGCCGCGTTCGCCAACATGATGGCGATGTCCAAGAACAACGACGAGCCCGAGCGCGCCTCGCGTCCGTACGACAAGGCCCGCGACGGCTTCGTGCTGGGCGAGGGCGCCGGCGTGGTCGTGCTGGAGTCGCTGGAGCACGCCGAGGCGCGCAACGCCCGGATCTACTGCGAGGCCGTGGGCCAGGGCCTGTCCTCGGACGCCCACCACATCGCCCAGCCCGAGCCGACCGGCGCCGGCGTGGCCCGCGCGCTGGCCGACCTGTTCGAGCGCAACGAGCTGGACAAGGCCGAGATCGTGCACGTCAACGCGCACGCCACCTCGACCCCGCAGGGCGACACCGCCGAGCTGAAGGCGCTGCGCAAGGAGTTGGGCGAGGACCTCGACCACATCCTCGTCTCGGCCACCAAGTCGATGACCGGTCACCTGCTGGGCGGCGCCGGCGGCATCGAGACCGTCGCCACCGTGCAGGCCCTGTTCCACCGGGTCGCCCCGCCGACCATCAACGTCGACGACCTGGACGACGACGTGGACGCGAAGATCGTCCGCGAGGCCACCCCGCTGCCCGAGGGCCGGATCGCCGCGCTGAACAACTCGTTCGGCTTCGGCGGCCACAACGTGGTGCTGGCCTTCCGCACCCGCTGACCCCGGCCCGTACCCACGGGTCCGCACGAAAGGGGCCGGCGCTCTCCGTGAGCGCCGGCCCCTTCGTCGTCCCCGCGAGCTCAGACCACCTGGTGCAGCCAGCGCACCGGCGCGCCCTCGCCCGCGTACCGGAAGGGCTCCAACTCGTCGTCCCAGGGCTTGCCGAGCAGCCGGGAGATCTCGGCCTCCAGGTCGGCCCCCTCGCTGCGGGCCCGCAGCAGCACCGCGCGCAGCCGGTCCTCGGGGATCAGGATGTCGCCGTGGATACCCGTGACGGCGTGGAAGATGCCGAGCGTGGGCGTGCTGCTGTACCGCTCGCCCTCCGCCGTGGCGCAGGGCTCGCTGGTCACCTCGTACCGCATGAGCTGCCAACCGCGCAGCGCCGAGGCGAGCTTCGAGGCCGTGCCGGGCTCCCCCTGCCAGGAGAGCTCGGCTCGCCAATGCCCGGGTGCGGCCGGCTGGCGGATCCAGTCCAGGCTCACCCGTACACCGAGCACCCCCGCGACGGCCCACTCGACGTGCGGGCACAGCGCGCGGGGCGCGGAGTGGATGTAGAGAACTCCACGTGTCGTCACCGGGACCTCCAGGCTGTGGACGAGGGTCGCCTTCCCCAGCTGCCTCGTGCCTGCAGTTGATCCGCAGTTACCCACGTTAGCCGACATTAAGCTACTAAATTGAGCAAAACGGACAGGCTTTCGCTCAATGCTAGTCGAATCCTTAACGAGGTCTACCCCTCGGCTGGATCTCTCCCCCGAACGGCCCCATCGCCAGGCGGGACCACCGTACCGCGCTGCGCCGCAGGATGGATGACGCACTTTCAGATCCGACCGGAATGCGGTAGTGCGGCCGGATCCTCTGCGCCGTGCACGCGAACCGCCCCGCACGCCCGATGGGGGGGCGGCGGGGCGGTTCGCGTTCTGACGGAGGGTCAGTCACCCAGGCGGACGACCATCTTGCCGGTGTTGACGCCGCGCAGCAGGTCGATGAAGGCCTCGGCGGCGTTCTCGAAGCCGTCCACCACGGTCTCCTCGGTGCGCAGTTCGCCGGACTTCAGCCAGCCGGCCACCTCGGTGACGAACTGCGGCTGCAGGGCGGCGTGGTCGCGCACCAGCATGCCCTCCAGGCGCAGCCGCTTGCCGATCGCCATCGCGAGGTTGCGCGGGGCGGCGGGCGCGGTGGTGGAGTTGTACTGGGCGATCGCGCCGCAGAGCACCGCGCGGCCGTGCACGCCGAGCGCGCCGATCGCGGCCTCCAGGTGGTCACCGCCGACGTTGTCGAAGTAGAGGTCGATGCCTTCGGGGGCGGCCTTCGCGAGCTGCTCGGCGACCGGGGCGTCCTTGTAGTTGAACGCGGCGTCGAAGCCGTACTCGTCCACCAGCTTGGCGACCTTCTCCGCCGAGCCGGCCGAACCGACCACCAGCGAGGCGCCCTTGAGCCGGGCGATCTGGCCGACCAGCGAGCCGACCGCGCCGGCCGCGCCGGAGACGAAGACCTTGTCGCCCTCCTTGAGGCCGCCGACGGCGAGCAGGCCGGCGTAGGCGGTCAGGCCCGGCATGCCGAGCACGCCGAGGTAGGCGGAGAGCGGGGCGGCCTGCGGGTCGACCTTCACCGCGTGCTCGGCATCCAGGGTGGCGTACTCGCGCCAGCCGAGCCCGTGGAGCACCGCGTCGCCCGGGGCGAAGCCCTCGGCCTCGGAGGCGACCACGTAGCCGACCGCGCCGCCGTCCATGGCCGCGCCGAGCTGGAACGGGGGGACGTAGGACTTCACGTCGTTCATCCGGCCGCGCATGTACGGGTCCACCGAGAGGTGGGTGTTGCGGACCAGGATCTCGCCCGGCCCCGGGGTCCGGACCGGAGCCTCGACCAGGGCGAAGTCGGTGGACACCGGCCAGCCCTGGGGGCGGGCGGCGAGGTGCCATTCACGGGCGGTGGCGGGGGCGGCCTGCTCTGCCATGGCGGTGCTCCTCGGAGGGGGTTTCGGCAGGTGAAAGGTTGAGCAACTGAAGTAACGATGGACATAAAAGGTTCACCTTGTCAACTTTTCAGGTAGACTCTGGTGCATGGACACTCAGCCGACCGAGGCCGCCACGCCACAGTCCGACGAGATCACCCGCGAGGTCGTCGACCTGATGGCCAACCTGGTCGCGCTCTTCCACCGCGAGTACGAGGAAGCCGCGGCCGCCCGCTCGCTCACCGGCGCCCAGGCCAAGGTGCTCGCCCTGCTGCGGCGCGGCCCGCTGCCGATGCGGCACATCGCCCAGACGCTCAGCTGCGAGCCGTCCAACATCACCGGCATCGTCGACCGGCTGGAGGCCCGCGGCTTCGTGACCCGGGAGGCCGACCGGCAGGACCGCCGGGTCAAGCTGGTCGCCGCCACCGACACCGGCGCGGCCGCCTCCGAGGAGCTGCGCGAGTCGCTCCACTTCGCCCGCGAGCCGCTCGCCGCGCTCGGCCCGGCGGAGCGGACGGTGCTGCGCGACCTGCTCCGCCGGATGCTCACCGGCGCCTCCGACCCCGGAGCGTGAGCAGCATCACAGGCCCGCGGATCGAATCCCCCGGCCATCGGGGGTAACCGAACAGCCCGCCGAAACGTCTAACGTTCGAACGTCGAACGCGAGATACCTGAAGACGGGGGGCACAGGGGATGAGCAGCAGCACGCGCCGGCGCCGCTACCTGCGGACCGCCATCGGCCTGGCCGCCGTTCTGGTGCTGTCGGTCGTGGGAGCCGGGGCCTGGTTCTACCACCGGCTGGACAGCAACATCACCACCTTCGACGCGGGCGGCGTCGCCACCGAGCGCCCGCCCGCCCCCGTCCCGGCCTCCCCCGGCGCCCAGGTGCCGGTCAACGTGCTGCTGCTGGGCTCGGACACCCGGGACGACGGCAACAGCGCGCTGGGCGGCGGCGAGGAAGGCGTCGGCAACTCGGACACCGCGATCCTGGTGCACATCTACGCCGACCACAAGCACGCCGTCGGCGTCTCGATCCCCCGCGACACCCTGGTCACCATCCCGTCCTGCAAGCTGTCTGACGGCACCTGGGCCAAGCCCCGCACCGACCAGATGTTCAACTCGGCGTTCAGCGTCGGCCAGCTCCCCAAGGGCAACCCGGCCTGCACCCAGAACACCGTGGAGAAGCTCACCGGGCTGCGGGTCGACCACACCGTCGTGGTCGACTTCAAGGGCGCCGCCGCGATGGCCGACGCCCTCGGCGGCGTGGAGGCCTGCGTGCCCAACGACGTCGACGAGTACGGCATCCACCTCAAGAAGGGGCTGCAGAAGCTCTCCGGGCAGTCCGCGGTGGACTACCTGCGGGCCCGCCACGGCATCGGCGACAACTCCGACATAGGCCGGATGAAGCGCCAGCAGGCCTTCCTCTCCTCGATGATCAAGAAGGTGCAGAGCCAGGGCTTCTCGCTGCCCACCCTGCTCCCGCTGGCGGACGCGGCCACCAAGTCGCTGACCGTGGACGAGGGGCTCGGCACCGCGATGAAGCTGGTGGACTTCGCCCGCTCGGTGGAGGACGTCAAGCTCTCCGACGTCACCTTCGTGACCGCCCCCTGGCGCTTCGCCGGGGAGCGGGTGCGACTGGTCCAGCCGGACGCCGACACCCTGTGGAAGCTGCTCCGGGAGGACCGCACCCTGGACGGGCAGGGCACCTCCGGAACCGCCGCGGCGGCCTCCCCCACCCCGACCGCGAGCCCCACCGCCGACGCGCCGCTCACCCCCGAGCAGGCCGCCGTCCCGATCACCGTGGTCAACGGGGTCGGCACTTCCGGGCTGGCCGGCTCCGGCGCGGAGACGCTCAAGGGCCGCGGCTTCCAGAACGTCGCGCTCGGCGCCAACAACCCCGGCAAGCAGCACACCGAGATCGGCTACGACCCGGCGCAGAAGGCCGTCGCCGACCAGATCGCGGCGCTCTTCCCCGGGGCCCGTACGGTCGAGGAGCCGGGCGCGGACTCCATCACCGTCACCCTGGGCGCCGACTACCACTCGGCCGGCACCCAGCTGAACTCGGTCACCGTCCCGTCGGCCACGCCCGGCAGCGGCCCGAGCGCGGGACCGGGCACCCTGCCCAGCGGCGTCCCGACCGGGATAGCCGAGAACACCCGGGGCGCCGACACCGACCCGTGTGCCGATCTGACCTTCGGGTCCTGACCCCCCGGACTACTCCGGATCCGGCAGGCCGGTGACCACGGCCGTCAGGCGGGTGCCGCGGGGGAAGGCACCCGCCGCGGCCAGGTCGGCCAGCGCGGCGAGCAGCTTGGCGACGTAGCGGCGCTCCACCGGGATGCCGTGGCGGCGCTCGAACTCCCCGGCGAAGGCGGCCAGGTCGGGCGGGACCTTGCCGTACCCGCCGCCGTGGTGGGTGTGGTCGATCCGCCAGTTGTCGAACTCGCGTCCGTACCCGGCCCGGTGCAGCCGGGCGACCTCGGCCTCCAGGTAGCCCTCGCCGCCGCGCAGCACGGCCACCCCGAGCGCCCGCGCGCCCGGCGGCAGGCCCGCGGCGATGCCGGCCAGGGTGCCGCCGGTGCCGACCGGGCAGCAGACCACGTCGCGCCCGCCCAGGTCGGGCAGTTCGGCCGGGATGGCGGCCGCGCCGATCGCGGCCAGGGCGTTGGAGCCGCCCTCCGGCAGCACCAGGCAGGGGCCCCAGCGGCGCTGCAGTGCCTCGGGCCCGTACTCCCCCTCGGCCCGGCCGGTGGCCTCCCGGTAGGCGGCCCGGGTGAGGAACTCCAGCCGCATCCCGGCCTGTTCGGCGGCTCCCAGTGACCAGTTGCGCGGTCGGCCGGCCAGTTCCTCCCCGCGCACCAGCCCGACGCTCTCCAGCCCGAGCGCCGCGGCGGCGGCCGCGACCGCCCGCAGGTGGGTCGAGTAGGCCCCGCCGAAGGTCAGCAGCCGGGTGTGGCCCTGCTCGACGGCGGCGGCCAGGTTGGGCCCGAGCTTGCGCCACTTGTTGCCGGGGACGGTCGGGTGCAGCAGGTCGTCCCGCTTGAGCCGCAGCTCCACCCCGGCCCGGGCGAAGGCCTCGTCGGTGCAGTCCACCAGCGGGGTCGGCAGCAGGGCGGGTTCTAGGGCGTGTCCTGGCACCCGGCCAGCTTACGGGCCACCGGCAGCGCGAAGCCCGGCCGCCTGTTCGACGGCCGGGCTCCCGGACGGGCCGCCACCCCCGTGGACGGCCCGTCACGGACCTCAGCCGGCGGCGGCGCCCGCGCCCTCCAGCACCGCGCCGACCTTGTGGCCGATCAGCGCCGTACCGAGCGCCCGCGGGACCGGACCGGCCGCCGGGGCCAGCTTCTCGATCCGGCTCTTGTAGCGGCCCTGCAGCTCGGAGCTCAGCACCGACCGCAGCGCGCCGGCCGCGACCAGCGCCGTCAGCGCCGCGTCGGCCGGGTCCACCCGGCTCAGCGGGCTCTTCAGGGCGGCGGTGACGGAGGCCGCCAGTGCCTCGCGCACCTTGGGGTCGCGCGGGACGACCCCGGTGACCGGCACCACCCCGGCCACCCGACGCCGGTGGACGTCGACCCAGCCGGCCGCCGCGAGCCCGTCCCGGACCCACCGGGTCGGCTGGTCGCGCCCGCCGGTCCTGGCGTGGCCGATCCACCAGCTCCAGCTGTGCGGCCGCTTCTCCCGGACCTGGTTCAGCAGGCGGGCGCTGTACGGGTCGAGGCCAGCCGAGGCGGCGGTGTCGCGGGCCCGGGGGACGGCCGTGCGGCCTTCCTCCCGCAGCAGCCCCCGGCGCAGCAGTTCGGTCAACGCCGCCGCCTGTAGCAGCAGGTTGAGGGTGGAGTGCTTGGTGAGGCGCTCACGCTGCGGGTCGTAGGCGAGCAGGTAGAACTTCTCGGGCAGATTGACGGGCAGGTCCATCTCGGTCCCTCCGAAAGATCCGTGGTGCCCGGCCGCTGCGGTCAGTCCTCGTCGGAACCGCCGTTCTCCGGGCTCTCCTTGGGCGGTCGGCCGCGCCGGGGAAGCCGGGCCGCACCGCTGGGCATCCGGCCGGCCTCGGTGAGGGCGCGGCGGAGCACGAACTCGATCTGCGCGTTGGTGCTGCGCAGGTCGTCCGCAGCCCATCTGGCCAGCGCGTCGTGAACTGAAGGGTCCAGTCGCAACAGGATCTTCTTCCGTTCCGTCGCCAACGCCGAGCCTTTACTGGTAGAGGGAGCCCGTGTTCACGACGGGCTGGGTGCCCCGGTCGCCGCAGAGCACCACCAGGAGGTTGCTGACCATGGCGGCCTTGCGCTCCTCGTCCAACTCCACCACGTCGCGTTCGGCGAGCCGGTCCAGCGCCTCCTCGACCATACCGACGGCGCCCTCGACGATCAGCCGCCGGGCGGCCACCACGGCCCCGGCCTGCTGGCGCTGGAGCATCACCTGGGCGACCTCGGGCGCGTAGGCGAGCCGGGTGATCCGGGACTCGATGACCCGCACCCCGGCCGAGGCGACCCGGGCGGCGATCTCGGCGGAGAGCTTGCGGGCGACCTCGTCCGCGCCGTCGCGCAGCGACAACTGCCCCTCGTGGTGGGCGTCGTACGGGTAGCTGGTGGCGATGTGCCGGACGGCCGTCTCGGTCTGGATGGCGACGAAGTCCGTGTAGTCGTCCACCTCGAACACGGCCATCGCGGTGTCCTCGACCTGCCAGACCACCACGGCGGCGATCTCGATCGGGTTGCCGTCCGCGTCGTTGACCTTGGTGGTCTCGGTCTCGTGGTTGCGGATCCGCAGGGAGATGTGCCGACGGCTGGTGAACGGGTTCAGCCAGCTCAGCCCCTCTGCGCGAACGGTGCCCCGGTACGTGCCGAGCAGCTGGACCACCCGGGCCGAGCCGGGCGAGACCACCGTCAGCCCGCACAGCAGCACCAGCGAGACCAGCACCAGCAGCGGCCCCGCGACCACCAGTGGGATGCCCAAGCCCTTGTTCCCGCCGGACAGCTGGACCCCTCCGGTGATGACGGAGGCGAACCCGGCGACCAGGCCGAGCACCGCCCCGCCGAGCACCGGCAGCCCGGCGGCGCCGGTGATGATCCGCTCGGTGGTCCTCGGGGCCGGAAGATCGATGGCAGGGCCGTCCTCGACGGCGAAACGCGGTGTGGTCATGAGACCGACTCCCCCCTGTGCGATGTCCGCTGCGCGGGTGCCCGCTTCAGCTGTCAAAGTGATATCACTTTTTTCGCGCAGCACGCCAGGCCGGTACGAAAGCCGGACAAGAGTGGTTACCGGGGCGATGGAGGACCGTCGGGGCCTCCGGGGACCAGTTCGCTCACAGGCGCTGCCGCGCAAGCCGTCGCGGACGTGACCGATATCACGCATCCGAACTGAAACCCCGTCGGTTCGCCGGTCGGTCTGACCATAAGTATGGTCAGTCGACGGACAGTACGGGGGGTGACGCCATGCCAGATGACGCAGCGAAGGCCGGTGGGCCGGAGTTCAAGATCGCGCCGGGGGACCTGAAGGCCGCCGCGCCGACCTTCGAGACCCAGAGCAAGGCACTCAAGGACGCACTCGACAAGCTCAAGAAGAGCCTCACCGAGGACGGGGCGCCCTGGGGCAGCGACAAGCAGGGCAACGAGTTCGCGGCGGCCTACAACACCCCGCACGACCACGTGCTCTCCGCACTCGGGTGGGGCGAGGGCCCGCGAGGGTGATGGTGCAGCGCAACAGCTCGGCCGCCGCGCAGGAGAGCCCTATTTTGAGCGAGCATTCTGAGCCCGAGGTCACCGATGAGCCCTACCACGTCACCGGGAACCCGATGCTCGACGCCAATGGCGTCACCATCTGGCAGCGGTACGGCGGAAGGGCCCCGGAGGGGTTCTTCTACGACGGGTGGCACAAGTTCGAGCCGGGGGACCCTCGCTACGACGAGCTGCTCCCGGCGGCACAGCAGAATCCGCAGGTCGTCGCAGAGAGCAAGGCCCCGGTTCACCCCGAGACCTTGGCCATCCTGGACGAGATGCAGCGCAAGACGCGGGAGCGGAACGCGGGGCAGTAGCAGAACCGTCGGCGCGCGGAGCCCGGGCGGCGAGCCGGGCTCCGCGCGTGCGGAAGGGCGTCAGGGGGTGGTGGGGGTCTGGGTGGTGAGGCCGGTGACATCGATGCCCAGGCCAGCTCCGTGCTCGACAACGGCGTTCTCGAAGCCGGTGTCGACCCAGCTCTTGGAGATGCCGGGGCAGGCCTTCTCGGCCTGGTTGAGGAGGCGTATTCCCAGGGCGTTCTCGGACAGGCTCGCGGCGGTCACGGTCACGGCGAGGATGAGTCCGATGGTGTCGGCGAGGATGCCCGCTTCCGACCGATGATTTTCTTGGCGGCGTCGGTTCCCTGGCTGGCCAGAGGCACGTTGGTGGAGGTCTTCACGCTCTGGGTGCCGATCACCGAGGCGGTCGGCTCGGGTTTGCGGTCTTCTTTTACGCGGGCGAGTCCGGTGAGATCGTAGTTCAGCCGGACGAGGATTCCCTCGTCGCGCCACGCGGCATGGTAGGCGTAGACGGCGCCGTGGTTGGGGAAGTCGTGCGGGAGGTATTTCCGGGGATTCCGGTGCGATTGACGTAGAGGATGGCGTTGAAGCGTCGCGCAGTGCGCACCTACACCCGCCCCGTCTTCGCCGCCGCTCCCGCCGGACTCGGCGGCGGCGCGCTGGCGCGTCTCATCCTCCGGACCCTCGGCGGGCTTTTGGCTTCCTCCTCGGGGAACTTCCCGTGAACTTCCCGTCCTGGTCCCGGATCATGCAGCGCGCCTGAGTGCCAGCGTCTTCGAGGTCCATGACGAGGCTCTTCGCCGCCGACGCCACCCAGGACGTGGTCGGATGCGCGGTCGCACCGAGGATCCGGATACGCCCGGTTCGTGTGCTCGATCACCGCGAACACGTACAGTCGCGCTCCCGGACAGTGCCGGGCCAGGTGCACCGGTCGGTCCACTGGCCGGTTCGGATGATTGTCGGCCCGGCCTTGATCCATTGCCGCTTGCGCTGCGGCCCGCCGCCCTCAACGGCGGGTCCGGGGGCGGCGAGGCTCCACCGGCCCCGATCTCACCGAGGGTCGCCAAGGTGTGTACCGCGGACCTCGGTGAGGCCCGCCTGGGCCGAGGAGAGCATGAGCCTGGACCTGTGGCACAACACCGACGACGTCTTCTTCAAGACCTACGAGAACACCCTCGCGGGCGAGCCGTTCAAGATGGGCAAGTACGCCTCCGCGCTCAAGGACCCCCGGAACAAGGTCACACACACGGAGCTGATCACCCTCAACGGGAAGGCATCCGCATACCCCGAGGCACCGATCCAAGGGATTGCGCCGATCAGCCCACGGGGCGGAGCCGCTCGACCCGCAAACGCGCTGCTCAGCCCCGCCGAACGTCAGCGTAACGTTCCCATAACGTTCCCATGCGGGTGAACACCGGCGTGTAATCACCGTCATCCGACGGTCATTCACCTACAGTTTTCGCAGGCGATTTCGACATTTCCGCAGGTCAGTGGCCCGCATCGCCCGACTGGGCATCAGGTCAGGAGTGGGGCGGGTGGGACTCGAACCCACGACCAAGGGATTATGAGTCCTGCGGCCAGTTCAACCGCCGTTCACCACCTTTCCCCAATTTTCCCTGTTTCCCCAGGTCAGAGGCCATTCGGCCATCCCTGACCACCTCCGGCTTTCACTGGCTTTTACGGCCCTTCACCAACGCCATGTCCACTCAATGTCCACTCGGAGCCGGAGCTTCGGAAGGCCTCCCGGGAGGCCGCCCCGCGACCTGCTGCTGACGACTACTCGGAACTGGGAACCAAGGGAAACCCCTGCCGACGAAAACGGCTCCGGCCCCCACCGCTGGGGGTCCAGAGCCGCTTCCTAATGCCTGCCTCCACCCCACCCGAGGCCCGAGCAGGGCAATCTGCTTGTGGTCAGGCGAGCAGGCGACACAATGCTGGCCAGGCAGTCACAGTGCTTTAGCCACCGGCCGCGAGCCACGATTGGGCAAAGGCGCACCGGTTCGTATCCCGCGGAGCCCACTCGACAGAGTAAGCGGAGATGTAGAAGCAGTCGCATGCTGGGCAGATGCCGTCCGAGCTACCCTCGATGTTGTCCGGAGTCATACGCCCACTGCACCCGGGGCATGGACACTTGCCTTGGGCGAACGACTCCAAGCAATGCGCAGTCCATTCCCGGGTCCCCACCCACGACGCGGGCCACTGACTCATAGGACCATCCTCCGTCTTTCAGGAATTAGAGGACCCGGTTCCTGGTGATCGCGGTCAGTGCATCCTGCGGGCTCAGGAAGTCTTCCGTGCCCGCCTGCGGCTTGTCCACCAGGATCTCGATGCCTTGCTGTACGCAGATCCACTTGGTGCCGGTCACGGGGACGTCACCGAACCAGGAAGTGCTCGGGGTGTAGACACCGGCCCGGTACTGGCCGGGCCGGACGTCGCTCGGAATCACCACGCCTACCACGGTGGTGCCGTCCATGGCCCAGAGCACCTCGGCGGGATTGTAGCGAGCGGGAATGAGGGTCAGTTGTCCTCGACGCCGAAACATCGGATACAACACCAGCCATTCTGGATCGTGGGATGCTCAGGCAGGCTAACCGCAGTGGCCGGGGATTGGCAACGGGGCGTAAAGCAAGCCGAGTTGACGGAGAGTAAGGGCCAAACCGCGGGCCCGCCGTCGCTTTCAGGCCATGACCCCGCTACTGCCCGAGGACGTCCGGCGCGACATACTCGCCCGCTGCCATGAAGGGCTTCACCCTCGACTCCCCGCAGCCCTTGAGACCGTCATCAACCAGCTGACGGTCCTGTGCGACGACGAGGACTTCGGCGAGGTGCCGCAGCCCTCGCCGACCCTCGCCGGACAACTCGCTGGGTGAGCCTGCCGGTACCGACCGCGCATGAATCTGGTTTGTGATCACCCGTTTGTGCCGTAGAGTCGGGGTCACCGACGCGGGGTGGAGCAGCTCGGTAGCTCGCTGGGCTCATAACCCAGAGGTCGCAGGTTCAAATCCTGTCCCCGCTACCACGTACGTCGAAGGGGCGGACACACGATGTGTGTCCGCCCCTTCGACGTCCCAACGCGTGAGTCGAAAAGCCGGCTAACGTAGCCAGTTGGTCCCGCAGAGCTCGCGACACTCACCCTGCCCTGCGCTCTTACCCAGAGCGCGGAGACTTCGCTGTCGGGCAGCGGTGGTCGGTGTTGGTACGGGCGGTGATCAGCGCGCGCAGTTCGTCGAGGGGTTCGGTCGGGACTGCGCCTCGGGCCGGTCACCGCCCCGTTCGCGTGTCCACCTGCCGCAGGTTCTACTCCGGGCCCGTCGCGGTCTCCGAGCGGATCGTCGCCATCAGCGCCCAGCAGGGGCGGGACGGCCGGGTACCGGTCTCGCTCGCCGGCGCCCAGGTCTGCGGCGATGCCAGTCCGGCCTGGGGCTCGGTCGAGGACAACCTCTGGCTGAGCGCCCTCAACCGCAACCAGGGCGCCGCCGCGCAGCTGTGGGCCTGGTCGATCGCCCGCCACAGCGCCCAGGACGTGGTGAACCTGGCCGACTCCTCCCCGACGCCGCTGCGGTTCTACGTCAACGACGCCTCGCCGCTGCTCGCCGATCTACGGAAGCTTGCGGCCGGCCGCAAGCACCCGGGCCTGGCCGTCTCGGTCCTCCGGTACGACGCCGGCGGCGTGAGCGTCCATCCGCTCGACCTCGGCTGAACCACGACGGCGCCGCGGGGCCGCCACCGATGGACGGTGGCGGCCCCGCGGGTCGTGTCGATGTTGGCCCACCACCTACTCAGCCCTTCTTGCGCAGCACCATGAACTGGTCCGGCTTGAGCAGGTCCATGCTGTAGTGGAGGGTGCCGTCCGGCTGCATCGTGATCAGGCGGTAGATCGACCTGTCGGCGATGCACTTGTCACCGGATGAGGAAGCGGTCACCCGGGACGCGTAGGAGACCCGGCTCTCGTTGGCGTCGGTGAGCGTCCAGGCGCCCTCGCACCAGGTGCCGGTCTTGGGCGTCTCCGCGCGGATCCTGCTCTTCTCCTCGCTCGGTGCCGACTGGACGATGACGAGGGTGACAGCGGTGACGTCCCCGTTGGAGGCCATGCGCTCACCGACCCAGGTCCCGAGGAACTTCGCGGGGATGATGCCCGGCCCCGACCCGCTGGGGGACGCGCCGGGCTCGGAGCCCTCGTCGGTGGGCTCGGGGCTGTCCGAGGCCGGGGCGGCGGGCGCCGTCTTACCCGTAGCCGGGCCGGACGCACCGGTGGCCGGGGCGGTCTGCGCCGGAATCGACGCAGCGGCAGAACCGCTGGTCTGCCGGTCGTTCTTCCGCAGGTCCTGGAACAGCAGGAATCCACCGCCCGCCAGCAGCACGGCGGCCAGCACAGCCGCCAGCACGCCGAACACCCCTCGGCCACGCCGCGGCTGCGGGTGCATCACGTAGGCCGGCGGCGTGCCCGGTATCAACGGCGGTGGGGTCGGGAACGGGGTGGGGGACGGGGGCGGCGTCGGCTCGCGCGGTCCTCCGGGCGGCGGGCCGAAGCCCGGCGGCACCGGTGGCCCGTACCCGGGCACCGCGCCGGGCACGCCGCCGCCGGACGCTGCGGTCCTCGCAGCCTCGGCAGCCAACGCCGCCCTCGCCGCCTCGGCGACCGTCCGCCCCTCGGCGGGCGCCGCCGTCACAGGGGTGGTCGTCGCGGGGGCGGTCGACGGCGGCGTGGTGGGAGCGGTCGGCGGCATCGCCGGGGGCGGCGCAACCGGCTCGGGAGCGGTCGCCGGAGCGGTCGCGGCCGCCGGGGCCGCCGCAACGCCCCCGCTCCCCGCAACGTCCTCCTCCCGCTCCCCCTCCAGGTCCAGCAGCTGCACGGCGCTGCGCCCGACCGCCGCCGCCAGCCCCTGCGGCAGCCAGTCCCCGTGCCCCAGCCGGGCAGTAGCCGAGCCATCACCGTCCAGCCGCTCCCGCAGCCGGTCCGGCGTCGGACGGGCGGCCGGGTCCTTGGCCAGGCAGTCCCGGACGATGGAGTGCAGCGGCCCGTCCAGTCCGGAGAGGTCCGGCTCCTCGTGCAGCACCCGGTAGATCAGGACCGCCACACTCACCCCGGAGCCGAACGGCATCGTGCCCGTCGCCGCGTACGCGAGCACCGCACCGAGCGAGAACACGTCGCTGGGCGGTCCCGTAGGCCGGCCGTTGGCCTGCTCGGGGGACATGAAGCCGGGCGAGCCGACCACATGGCCGGACCGGGTGAGCACGGTGGTGGCGTCCAGTGCGCGGGCGATGCCGAAGTCGATCAGCCGCGGCCCGTCCAGGGTCAGCAGTACGTTCGACGGTTTGACGTCCCGGTGCACCAGTCCGAGCCCGTGCACATGGGCGAGCGCCTCGGCCAGGCCGACGCCCAGGGTCCGCACGGCCGGCTCGGGCAGCGGCCCGAACTCCCGTACGGCGGAGGTGAGCGCGGGCCCGGCCACGTAGCCGGTGGCCACCCAGGGGTGCCCGCCCTCGGTGTCCGCGTCCAGGACCGGTGCCGTCCAGGCCCCGCCGACCCGTCTGGCCGCCGCGACCTCCTGACGGAACCGGGCCCGGAAGTCGGTGTCCCCGGCCAGGTCGGGGCGGACGACCTTGACGGCCACGGTCCGCCCGCCCGTGGTCCGCCCCAGGTAGACCCGGCCCATCCCGCCCGCGCCGAGCTGCCGCAGCAACCGGTACTCGCCCACCTGCCGCGGATCGTCCGCTGCCAGCGGCTGCATGTCCACGCTCCCCTCGACGCCCGACGCGACGTCCGCGCCACACCCCGGAGCAGACGGTATCGGTCCCGGACCCGACTGCGAGTGGGATCAAGGTCACGGAATCGTCGTCAGATCATCACGGGACCGCCGCGAACGGAGCCGGGGCGGGCACCTGCCCCCGCGTCAGCCCGCCTTCCGCAGCGTCCGCAGTAACTGCCCCCTTTCAGACCGTCTCGGACCCGGACGAGGCACGCCGGGTCACCGAGCTGCTCGACGAACTGGCAGTCGTCCTGCTGCGCTGACCCGGCCCACCGATCGGACTTCCACAAGTTCGTCACAAGGACTCCGGGCCTCTCCCCCCGACGGCCACGTCCCTGAAAGCATCGTTGCCGGCATCGGAGAGGTGCCGGGGGACGCGATCGATGGGGGTTGCGATGAACGCTCGGATCAGGGACGCGCGGCCGCCCGACGGACTCCGACGTTCCCTCGGAGCGGTCGTCCGCGTGCTGACTCAGGTCCTGTTCCTGCTGGCCGGACTGGCCACCACCGTGCTCGGCTTCAACTGGTTCGTCGACGGCTACCACGCGGTGGGCGCCTACCAGCACGCCCCGGTGTGCGGTACCGCGGCGGCCACGCCCGGCACGGACTGCGTACTGCACGAGACCGGCAAGGTGACGGCACGGAAGGTCGACAAAGACAGCGACGAAGGCCCCATCTACGATCTGACCGTGGCACGCGAGACGGCACCCGCGCGCGGCTACACGGTCGGCGAGGCCTTCTACGACGATGCGGAAGTCGGCGTGGACGTGGATCTGGTGGTCTTCCGGGGGCGCGTGTCCGAGCTCTCCCACCACGGGCACCGCGCCGAGAACCAGATCACGCCGTGGCTGACCGCCTTGAAGGTGGCCCTCCTGGTGGGCTTCGGGTCGGCCCTCACCGCCCTCGGCCTGACCTGGTGGCGTTCCGGCGCGCAGGCGGGCCCGGCCGCCGCCGGTGCCCTCTTCGTCAGCGCCGTCAGCGCCGTCCTCTCGTTCTTCGGCAGCCTCATCCTCGTGTCCGTACAGTGGCCGCTCGCCGTCACCCTGGGCATCCCCGTCCTCGGCTGGCTGGTCATGACGGCCGTGAGCGCGGCTGTCGCCTGCGCCGACTGACGCTCCCGGCCCCGACCCGGCAGGGAAGCTCCACAACTGCGCGACAGGGAGGACGGGTTACTTCCCGCGCCGACCGCGCCCCTGGAATCCTCCCTGGTGAGCCCTTGAACACCGGCCGTGCGGCGGTGCTCCCCCGGCTCGCCTGGTGCGGGGTCGCGGCTACGACGGACCGCCGGTTCCGGCACGGGCGAAGCGGCTCACCGTGCCGTCGCCGTCTCATTGACCCGCACCGCTGACCGCGCGCACCGAGTCGGCAGGGCAACCATGCCGGAAGAAGGCCGCATCGGTCGGGTGGCCAGCCGGGAACGGGAGGCAGGTCCACTCATCAGCGGCATGTCCACGGAATGTCCACTGGCGGGTGAATCTCGGCGTGGCGCTAGGCCGGCGAGGCGCCCCGTGCCCTACAGTTCCGATCGGAATCCTGGGCGTCTTGCCTGGTCAGAGCACTCTTTTTCCTGGCGCACCGTTGAGCGTTCGAGGTGGGGCGGGTGGGACTCGAACCCACGACCAAGGGATTATGAGTCCCCTGCTCTAACCGGCTGAGCTACCGCCCCGGTTCGCCGCGCGCCGGTCGTCGGCCACGGCAGCAGCAGACGGCCCCACGAGGCCGTCCCGGGCAGCATAGCCGGTCGATCACCCGTGGTGCGCACCGGGGGCGCACCTGGGTGCGCGACGCTGTGCGCCTCTCCAGGCGGCGCAGCCCGGCTGGCGCCGAGGGGCCGATCCAGGGCAGCCTGGGCTGATGAGGATGCGTGGGACGGGAGCGGCGGCCGGGGCGCTGCTGCTGGTGCTCACGGCGTCCGGCTGCACCACCGCCGCGCGGCCGGGCGGAGCCGCCCCGACCGTCACCTCGGCGCCGCCCTCGGCCTCTGGCTCCCCGAACACCCACGGCTGGAGCAAGCAGCGGCTCAAGAGCGCGATCGGCAAGCGCTCCGGGGTCACCCACACCGCCAAGCCCACCGTGCTGAACGGCCTGGTCGGCGCGGTGTTCACCCGCAACGCGGAGGGCGACCACTTCTGCACCGCCAGCGTGGTGGACAGCGCCGGGCTCAACCTCATCGTCACCGCCGCCCACTGCGTCTGGGACCCGAAGCTCGGCCAGCGCAGCGACCTGGTCTTCGCCCCCGGCTACCGCAGCGGCGACACCCCCAGCGGTGTCTGGCCGCTGCTGTCGGTCACCGTGGACGACCGCTGGAAGGACAAGGCCGACCCGGACATGGACGTCGCCTTCGCGGTCGTCCAGGCCCAGAACGGGCAGCAGGTGCAACAGGTGCTCGGCGCCAACAAACTGGGCGCCAACCGCGGCTACCAGCTCCCGGTCCGGGTCACCGGCTACCCGGGTAGCAGCGACGTCCCGATCACCTGCTCCAACACCACCACCGAGCAGAGCCCCACCCAGCTGCGGATCGACTGCCCCGACTACACCGGCGGCACCAGCGGCAGCCCCTGGGTGACCGACTTCGACCCGAATACCAGGACCGGCACCGTGGTCGGCGTGATCGGGGGCTACCAGCAGGGCGGCGACAGCCCGGACACCTCGTACAGCAGCTACTTCGGCGACCGGGTCCAGGCGCTCTACGACCGGGCCACCGGCTGAACGGACGCCGGGTCCGCTCCGGCGGGCCCGTCGGACCCGGCAAGGACCAGCCGGACCGGACCGGAATCGAACACCCGGTGGTGGCGCCGCCGGGCACGGCCTGGTAGATCTTCCTCACGAACGGCGGAACGCACGGCCCGGATGCCCGCCCCGAGGAACGAGACGGAGCCCGGATGGCCCCCCGCCCGGTACCGCCCGCGCGCGCGGCCACAGCGGCCACGCTGGCCGCCCTGCTGCTGGCCGCCGGCACCGCGTGCGGTGGACCGGACAAGCCGCCGAACGCCGAGGTCGCCCAGCCGAGCCCGGCCCGTGACCGGATCGGCACCCTGTCCATCCACACCGCGCAGGGCCCCCGGGCGTGCACCGCGAGCGTGGTGCGCAGCCCCCGGCACAATCTGCTGGTCACCGCGGCGCACTGCGTGCAGAACCAGCGGGTCGGCCTGCTGGACGGCCTGGTGTTCACCCCCGGCTACCGCAACGGCTACACCCCATACGGAACTTGGCCGGTGGAGTCGATCACCGTGGACCCGCGCTGGGCGCAGGAGGACGACCCGGACTTCGACGTGGCCTTCGTCACGGTCAGCCCGGTCGGCGGCAAGCAGATCGAGGACGCCGTCGGCGGCAACCCGATCGGGACCGGCCAGGGCGTCGGGCTGGCCGTCTCGGTGACCGGCTACCCGAACGAGAGCGACGAGCCGATCACCTGCGCGGTGAAGACCCGCTCGCAGAGCTCCACCCAGGAGCGCTTCGACTGCGGCGGCTACACCGACGGCACCAGCGGCAGCCCGTGGGTGACCGACAGCGGCACGGTGGTCGGCGTGATCGGCGGCTACCAGGAGGGCGGCGACAGCCCGGGCACCTCGTACAGCATCACCTTCGACCAGCGGGTCGCCGACCTCTACCGGAAGGCGACCACCTGAGCCGGGCGCCCCTGGCCGCCAGGCCGGGCACCCCTGGCCGGGGCTGACGGCCAGGGGTGACGGACGCAACGCCGGGCCGGCACAACACGAAGGCCCCCCGGTCATCCGAGGGGCCTTCGCTCTGAGCAGTCACCGGGCGGACCCGGTGCAGCTCCCGCAATTGGACTCGAACCAATAACCTGCCGGTTAACAGCCGGCTGCTCTGCCAATTGAGCTATGCGGGATCGCGATACTCAACTTCCGTACCACGTACAGGATGCGGGTTCCCTGAAGATCCTTCTCCTGAGCTCCCCCAATTGGACTCGAACCAATAACCTGCCGATTAACAGTCGGCTGCTCTGCCAATTGAGCTATGGGGGATCGGCTTCCGCTTCGGCTCCCGCTTCCCGGGCTCCTCGGCGCTCGCTGCGGGACATACATTAGCGCACTCGGGGGGGTGGTCCGCCAATCGCTTTCCCCGGCCACCCCGGACCGCCGTCCCGGCGCGCCCCCCGCGCGCCCGCGACGACCTCCGGGGGATGCTGGAGGCGCGGACGGTTCGCCGTCCCGACCAACGGGTAGGGCAATGCGGCAGAAGGCCGCCAGGAGAGGGTGGATCCGATCATGTGGAAGCTGTCGTTGGCCGCGGGCTTCGCGGCCGGCTACGTCCTGGGCTCGCGGGCCGGGCGCCAGCGCTACGAGCAGATCGCCAAGGTCACCCGGCAGATCGCCCAGAGCCCCGCGGTCCAGGGGGCGACCGCGCGGGCCCGGCAGCAGGCCGGAGCGGTCGCCGGGAAGGCCGCCGGCGCGGTCGCGGACCGGGTCGGGGACCGGCTGCCGAACGTGGTCACCGACCGGGTGCCGTACTTCAAGCACTCCCGGGCGGAGGACGACGGCTGGGGCACCTTCCGCCCGTGACAGGGCGGTGATGCGGGGGTCCGAGGACGGACCCCCGGGAGAAGAAGGCCCCCGCCCCGGGGTCCCGAACCGGCAACGGCTCACCCGGCCCGGACGCGTCCTGGGCCGGGCTGAGGCATGATCTCGGCATGGCCATCGTCGCGGGGATAGACAGCTCGACCAACCGCACCCGGATCGTCGCGTGCGACACCGACACCGGCGCCGTCCTGCGGTCCGGAAAGGCGCCTCATCCCGTCCCCGAGGACCAGGATCTCCGCGCGGGCGAGGCCGACCCGCAGGTCTGGCTGCACTCGCTCGGCGACGCCGCGGCCGGCGGCCTGCTGGAGGGTGTCCGGGCGATCGGCGTCAGCGCGCAGCAGCACGGCATGATCGGCCTGGACGCGGGCGGGGTGCAGGTGCGGCCCGCGATCCTGTGGCACGACCCGCGCTCCAGCGGCGCCGCCGCCGAGCTGCTGGAAGCCTTCGGCGGCCCGGCCGCCTGGGCCGCCGCGATCGGCGCGGTGCCCAGCCCGGCGTACACCATCGCCAAGCTGCGCTGGCTGGCCGAGTTCGAGCCGGCCAACGCCCGCCGGGTCGCCGAGGTGCTGCTGCCGCACGACTGGCTGGTCTGGCAGCTGCTCGGCCACCCCAAGCGCCGTACCACCGACCGGGGCGACGCCTCCGGCACCGGCTACTGGTCCCCGATCACCGGCGAGTACCGGCAGGATCTGGTGGAGCTGGCGCTCGGCCACGAGCTCAGACTGCCCCACGTACTCGGCCCCGCCGAGCCGGCCGGGCACACCCCCGAGGGCCTGCTGATCTCGGCCGGCACCGGCGACAACATGGCCGCCGCACTGGGCCTGGGTCTCGGCCCGGGCGACGCGGTGGTCTCGCTCGGCAGCACCGGGACGATCTTCGCGGTGCACGAGGCCGCCGTGGTGGACGCCTCCGGCCTGGTCTCCTCCTTCGCCGACGCCAGCGGCCGCCACCTGCCGATGGTCGCCACCCTGAACGCCGCCCAGGTGCTGCGCTCCACCGCCGCCATGCTGGGCATGGACCTGGACGGGCTGAGCGACCTCGCCCTGCACTCCTCCCCCGGCGCCTACGGACTGGTGCTGCTGCCCTACCTGGACGGCGAGCGCACCCCCGCGCTGCCGCACGCGGCCGGCACCCTGACCGGCCTGCGGGCCCAGGCGATGACCCCTCAGCACCTGGCCCGGGCCGCCGTCGAGGGCATGCTCTGCAACATCGCCGACGCCCTGGACGTGCTGCGCGCCCGGGGCCTCGGGATCAAGCGGGTGTTCCTGCTCGGCACGGCCGGCCGGCTGCCCGCCGTCCGGCACATCGCCCCGATGCTGTTCGGCGTCCCGGTCGTGGTGCCCCCGCCGGGCGCCCACGCCGCCCGCGGCGCCGCCCGGCAGGCCGCCTGGGCGCTGGCGGGCACCCCGGAGCCCCCGGAGTGGGAGCTGCCGGACGCCGAGACGGTCGAGCCGGAAGGCGAACAGGACCTCGCGATCGGCTCGGCGGTGCGCCAGCAGTACCGCGCCGCCCGCGATCAGATCCACCCGGAGGCCGCGTCGGCCTAGTCACCGGCCCAGGACTCATCCGGGAGGAGGCCGGAAACCGCCGCTGAAGATGCGTCACCCGGCGGCCGGTGGCAGCGTGGGCCGGGACACGGCCATCGACGTGAAGGGCGGCAGCATCCCCATGGCCTTGCACAAGGGCACCGGCAGCGACCGCCGGCTGAACGTCGGTCCGTTCCTGGGCATCACCAACCCGCTCGCCGCGATGGAGCTCGCCCCGCCCGTCCACCGACTCGGCGACGGCGCGGTCGCGGCCGACATCGCGTACCAGCTGGTCCACGACGAGCTGATGCTGGACGGCAGCGCCAAGCTCAACCTGGCGACCTTCGTCACCACCTCGATGGAGGTGCAGGCCACCCGGCTGATGACCGAGTGCCTGGACAAGAACATGATCGACAAGGACGAGTACCCGCAGACCGCCGAGCTGGAGCGGCGCTGCGTGGCCATCCTCGCCGACCTCTGGCACGCCCCCGACCCGGACACCGCGGTCGGCTGCTCCACCACCGGCTCCAGCGAGGCCTGCATGCTCGCCGGGATGGCCCTCAAGCGCCGCTGGATGCGCCGCAACCCCGACCGCTACGCGGCCGGGGCCCGGCCCAACCTGGTGATGGGCGTCAACGTCCAGGTGTGCTGGGACAAGTTCTGCAACTTCTGGGAGGTCGAGGCCCGCACCGCCCCCATGGACGGCGAGCGCTTCCACCTCGGCGCCGAGCAGGCGGTCGCGCTGTGCGACGAGAACACCATCGGCGTGGTCGGCGTCCTCGGCTCCACCTTCGACGGGTCGTACGAGCCGATCGCGGAGATCTGCGCTGCCCTGGACGAGCTCCAGGAGCGCACCGGCCTGGACATCCCGGTGCACGTGGACGGCGCCTCCGGCGGCATGGTGGCGCCCTTCCTCGACCCGGAGCTGGTCTGGGACTTCCGGCTGCCCCGGGTGGCCTCGGTCAACACCTCCGGGCACAAGTACGGCCTGGTCTACCCGGGCGTCGGCTGGGCGCTGTGGCGGGACCAGGAGTCGCTGCCGGAGGAGCTGGTCTTCCGGGTCAACTACCTGGGCGGCGAGATGCCGACCTTCGCGCTCAACTTCTCCCGTCCCGGCGCTCAGGTGGCGGCGCAGTACTACATCTTCCTGCGGCTCGGCCGGGCGGGCTTCAAGGCGGTCCAGGGCGCCAGCCGGGATGTCGCCGTCTACCTCGCCGGGGAGATCGGGAAGCTGGGCTGCTTCCGGCTGCTGACCCACGGCGACCAGCTCCCGGTGTTCGCGTTCACCACCACCGAGGACGTGCCCTTCGACGTCTTCGACGTCTCGCGGCGGCTGCGCGAGCGCGGCTGGCAGGTACCCGCGTACACCTTCCCCGCGAACCGGGAGGACCTCTCAGTACTCCGGGTGGTCTGCCGCAACGGCTTCTCCCGGGACCTCGCCGACATGCTACTGGCCGACCTCAACCGGCTGCTGCCGGAGCTGAATCGCCAGCCCGCCCCGCTCAAGGAACTCGGGATGCCGGTCCGCGCCGGCTTCCACCACTAGCTTCGACCACCGGTCTCCGACACCGGTGGGGCTTCGGTGGGAGGGCGCGGGGAAGCGCCCTCCCACCAGGGGTCCCGGCGGTCGGGGCAGCCTCCCCCCGCGAGGCTGTCCCGACCGGTGGGGGTATCCGGGACTCGCTGTCGGGCCACCGCGGCCGACCGGCCGGGGCCCGAACGAAGCGGCCGGGGCGGCGAAACGCACCGGCCAGAGAACTCTGCACCACGAACACATGACTGTTCGAGCGTTCCGGGGGGTTGTGAGACACTTCCGTCCGTCTCAACGCCATGACCTGGGGTTTGAGACGCCAGGCCGCTGAGGTTGGAGAAGGCGGGATACCGAACGGCCCAGGCCGGGCGCGCACCTCCCGCCCTGACCCCCGTGTCCCGTCTCGCGACCTTGGAGGGCCGCATTGGCTTTCGCCTGGAAAGAACTGCCCGAGGAACTGCCCCGACCCGCCCGACAGCTGGTGGAGGAACTCCGGGCCATCAAGGACACCACCGGCCTCTCGCTGGCCGAGCTGGCCACCCGGACCCACTACAGCCGGGCCTCCTGGGAGCGCTGGCTGAACGGCAAGCGGGTGGTGACCGAGCAGGCGCTGGAGGCGTTGGTCGGGGCGGTGGAGTGCGACGCCGCGGAGCTACGACGGCTGTGGCGGCTGGCGGTGGAGTGCGACGCCGCGGAGCCGACGGCCGAGATCCCGGCCGCTGACGCGCCTTCCGTCGACGAGCCCGCGGCAGCCGATCCGGCCGGGGAACCCACGGCCGACGAGCCGATGAGCGACGGGTCGGCGGCCGAGCCGACCGACGGGCCCGCTGTCCCCTGGTGGCGTCGGCCGGCCGCGCTGGTCTCGGGTGCGGCGGTGCTGGGGCTGCTGCTGGTGCTGGTCGGCCTGCGGGTCACCCGGCACGACGACCAGGCCTCGGCGGCCGACGCCCCGACCCCGCCCGCCGTCTCCACCGCCCAGACCGTCCCGTCCGAGCCCGTCTGTCAGGCCGTCGGCTGCGCCCACAAGAACCCCCAGGAGACCGGCTGCGGCAGGGACGCCCGGACGCTGCGGACCCAGGTCATCGGCAAGGTCGTCGTCTACCTCCGCTACAGCCAGAAGTGCCAGGCCGCCTGGGCGGCGATCACCGAGGGCGAGCCCAAGGACTACGCGGTGATCACCGACAGCAACGGGGACAGCGAGACGGCCCTGATCCACTGGGGCTACGACAACTACTCGCCGATGCTGAACGCGGCGCTCCCCGGGGTCGGCTTCCAGGTCTGCGGCTACCAGCCGGCCGGGCACGACTGCACCGCGACCGTCGTCGACCTGGCCTCGGTGCTGGCCTCCACCCCGATCCCGGTCGGTACCGCCTCGCCGCCCCCGAGCACCGGGACCTCGGCGGCACCGGGCGACTCGGCGAGCCCGGTCCGGCCGTCGGCCACCGATCCGGCCCAGGCCTCGCCGCGCCCGTCCCCGTCTGCTTCCCTGTCCCCGTCCGCGTCCCCGTCCGCGGGCTAGTCCAGGTAGCCGCGCAGCTGCCCGGCGTAGGCGTGGTCGCGGAGCTTGACCAGGGTCTTGGACTCGATCTGGCGGATCCGCTCCCGCGTCACGCCGAACACCGCGCCGATCTCCTCCAGCGTGCGCGGGCGCCCGTCGTCCAGCCCGTAGCGGAGCTGGACGACCTGGCGCTCCCGCTCGCCGAGGGTGGCCAGCACCGCGTCCAGGTGCTGGCGCAGCAGCAGGAAGGTCGCGGACTCGGCGGGCGAGGCGGCGTCGGCGTCCTCGATCAGGTCGCCGAGCGCGACGTCCTCCTCCTCGCCGACCGGCGTGTGCAGCGAGATCGGCTCCTGGGCCAGCCGGAGCAGCTCGCGCACCCGCTCCTCGGTGAGTTCCAGGGCGGTGGCGATGTCGGCCGCGGTCGGCTCCAGGCCGCGTTCCTGCAGCAGCGTGCGCTGGACCCGGACCACGCGGTTGATCAGCTCGACCACGTGCACCGGCACCCGGATCGTCCGGGCCTGGTCGGCCAGCGCCCGGCTCATCGCCTGCCGGATCCACCAGGTCGCGTAGGTGGAGAACTTGTAGCCGCGGGCGTAGTCGAACTTCTCCACCGCCCGGATCAGGCCGAGGTTGCCCTCCTGGATCAGGTCCAGCAGGGTCAGCCCGCGGCCGACGTAGCATTTGGCGACGGACACCACCAGGCGCAGATTGGCCTCGATCACGCGGCGCTTGGCGATCCGGCCGAGGACCACCAGGGTGTCCAGCTCGCGGGCCAGCGGGTCGGGCGGCGGCGGGTCGCCGTCCAGCCGCTCCTCGGCGAACAGCCCGGCCTCGATCCGGCGGGCCAAGTCGACTTCCTCGGCGGCGGTGAGGAGTCGGATCCGGCCGATTTCGCGCAGGTACTGGCGCAGCAGGTCGGCGGCCAGGCCGCCGCCTTCGGCGGGTTCGGGCGACTCGTCCTCGTCGTCGGGCTCGGGCTCGGGCTCGGGCTCATTGGTGGACCCGGGCTCCGGCTCGGGGGCGGGGTCCGGGCTGTCGGGGTGGCCCTCCGGCAGGCCCTGGGCGGGGACACGGGCGCCGTCCGGGGGCGCCGCCCCGGCCCGACTGTGGTCCGTCTCCTGCTCCCCGGCCGGCTCGGCGGGTCCGGTTCGTCTACGGGCGGTGGTCGCTGCGGCAAGGCCTTGGTCCACGGGCATCCCCTCGGGGCGGGCGCGACTCTGGCGGACCCGCGCTGTACGGAGGTGGGACGCCCTCCAGTGTGCGGTACGCCACGCTCCGTGGCCGAGACTCGTGCGCCGACTTTCTGCGCAGCAGGCCCGGAAGGTTCTACAGCGCCGCTGCGCCCCGGCTGCGGAGCTGCTGCCCGTACTGCTGGAGCTGCCACAGCTCGGTCTGCACCGCGTGCAGTTGCTCGGCGTCGGCCCGGTGGCCGAGCCGCTGGAGGTAGGCGCGGACCTCGTTGACCCGCCGGTCCACGGCCAGCAGGCGCAGCTTGACCAGGAACTCCCCCGCGTAGACCGCGTCCGCCTTGCGGCGTGAGCGCACCGGCTCGACGGTCAGCTCGGTCACCAGCGAACGCACCTGGTCGTCCGGGGAGGCCTCGCGCACCGCGCCGGTGAAGTCGGGCACGGTCGCCCCGTACGCGGCGCCGCCGGCCTTGGCGATGGCCTGCCGGACGGCGGTGTACGGCGGGGTCGGGAACTCGTCGTCGCCGTAGTGGTCGAAGGCCGGGCTGACCAGGTCCGGGTGCTGGAGCGCCAGCTTGAGCAGCTCGCGCTCGACGAACTGGGCCGGGTCGCGCGGGTTGAGCCGGAAGGCGGGGCGCTGGGGCTGGACCGGCTCGGGGCGGCGCTGGGCGGCCGCGCCGCGCGGGTTCTGCTGGCGCTCGCGGTCCCAGCGGGCCAGCTGGCCGACCCGGCGGACCACGAAGGGCTCGTCCAGGATGCCGAGCATGCCGGCCAGGCGGACGGCGTACTCGTGCTGGATCGAGCGGTCCTTGATCTTGGCGACGATCGGGGCCGCCTCCTCCAGGGCCGCCGAACGCCCCTCCGGGGTGTCCACCCGGTGCCGGGCCACCACCGAGTTCAGCGCGAACTCGAACAGCGGGACCGGGTTGTCGATCAGCTGCTTGACCGCCTCGTCGCCGTGGGCCAGGCGCAGCTCACACGGGTCCATGCCGCCCGGGCTGACCGCGATGGAGGTCTTGGCGGCGAACTTCTGATCGTCCTCGAAGGCGCGCAGGGCGGCCTTCTGGCCGGCCGCGTCGCCGTCGAAGGTGAAGACCGTCTCGCCCCGGTACTGCGAGGTGTCCATCAGCAGTCGGCGGATGATCTTGATGTGGTCCTCGGCGAAGGCGGTACCGCAGGTGGCCACCGCCGAGGTCACCCCGGCCAGGTGGCAGGCCATCACGTCGGTGTAGCCCTCGACCACCACCGCGCGGCCCGACTTGGCGATCTCCTTCTTCGCCAGGTCGATGCCGTACAGCACGTGGGACTTCTTGTAGATCGGCGTCTCGGGGGTGTTCAGGTACTTCGGACCGTTGTCGTCCTCGCGCAGGCGACGGGCGCCGAAGCCGACCACCTCGCCCGCGATGTCCCGGATCGGCCAGACCAGCCGGCCCCGGAAGCGGTCGATCAGACCGCCGCGCTGGCCCTGTGAGGCCAGGCCGCCGAGCAGGATCTCCTTGTCGGTGAAGCCCTTGCCGCGCAGGAAGCGGACCAGGTGCTCCCACCCCGCGGGGGCGTAGCCGACGCCGAAGGTCTTCGCGGCCTCCTCCTCGAAACCGCGCTCGGCCAGGAAGCGGCGGCCGATCTCCGCCTCCGGCGAGGCCAGCTGCTCCTGGTAGTAGGCGGCGGCCACCTTGTGCGCCTCGACCAGGCGGGTCCGCTCGCCCTGCTGGTGGCGGGGGCTGTAGCCGCCCTCCTCGTAGCGCAGGGTGATGCCGGCCTGGGCGGCCATCCGCTCGACGGCCTCGGCGAAGGTGAAGTGCTCGATCTTCATCAGGAAGGCGATGGTGTCGCCGTTCTCCTGGCAGCCGAAGCAGTGGAAGACGCCCTTGGCGGGGTTCACGTAGAAGGACGCGGACTTCTCGTCGTGGAAGGGGCAGACGCCCTTGTACTCGCCGCCGCCACCGTTGGTCAGCTGTACGTAGTCGCCGACCACCGCGTCGATCGGCAGTGCGCTGCGCACTGCCTGTACGTCTTCGTCCCTGATCCGCCCGGCCACCCCGGAAGTCTACTGGGGCGGCCGGGCTTTCGA
>NZ_JBIRFA010000013.1:55321-238329 GCF_044327205.1 Kitasatospora sp. NPDC018058
CGAGCCGTGGTGCGGGGCGCCTCCGGCGAGGTGTGCGGAGGAGGGACGGGCAGAGCGGGCCCACCGGGGCAGCGGGGCTTTCGAGCCGTGGTGCGGGGCGCCTCCGGCGAGGTGTGCGGAGGAGGGACGGGCAGAGCGGGCCCACCGGGGCAGCGGGGCTTTCGAGCCGTGGTGCGCGGCCGGTGCCACCTCCGCGCTCACGCCCAGGCGGCGCCGACGAGTTTGGCGTGCAGGGCCAGGGCCGAGGCGTCCGTCAGGGTGGCGATCTGGTCGATGACCGTACGCAGGGCGGCGCGGTCGTCCTCGGCCTCGTGGTACATCGCCGCGAACACCGGGTCCAGCCCCTCGGGAGCGCGCTGGGTCAGCACGTGCGCCAGCTCGGCGATCACGATCCGCTGGCGGGCCCGCAGCTGAGTCTGCTCGTCGCGCTGCATGACGAAGCGCACGGCGAGCGCCTTGAGCACCGCACACTCCAGCCGGACGCCCCTCGGCACCACCAGCTCGGCGGTGTAGCGGGTGAGCCGGCCCGGGCCGTAGCGGGCGCGGGTGGCCTGCTCGGCGGCCAGGCAGAAGCGGCCGATCAGCTGGCTGGTGAGGTCCTTGAGCCCGGCCCGGGCGCGCGCCGTGCCGTCGTAGCCGTTCGGCCACCAGTCCTGGGCGAGCAGCCGGTCGAGGGCGGCGGCCAGCTCCTCCGGCTCGGCGTCCGGGGCGTAGCGCGCGGCGACCTTGAACACCTCGGCGCGCTCGCTCGGGGCGCGTAGCGCGGCCGGGTCGATGTGGCCGGCCTGGAGGCCGTCCTCGACGTCGTGGGTGGAGTAGGCCACGTCGTCGGACCAGTCCATCACGGTGGCCTCGAAGCACTTGCGCCCGCCCGGGGAGCCGGCCCGCAGCCAGCGGAAGACCGGCAGGTCGTCGGCGTAGACGCCGTACTTGGGCGAGGCCGGGTCGGTGGGGTGGGCGCCCTTGGTCCACGGGTACTTGGTGGCGGCGTCCAAGGCAGCCCTGGTCAGGTTGAGGCCCACGCTGCGGCCGGGCCAGGGGGCGAGCCGGGCGGCGGGCTGGTCCTCCGACGGCGCGAAGCGCTTGGGTTCGAGCCGGGTGAGGATGCGCAGCGACTGGGCGTTGCCCTCGAAGCCGCCGCAGGCCTCGGCGGCCTGGTCGAGGGCCTCCTCGCCGGTGTGGCCGAAGGGCGGGTGGCCGATGTCGTGGGCCAGGCAGCCGGTCTCCACCAAGTCCGGGTCACAGCCCAGGGCGGCGCCCAACTCCCGCCCGACCTGGGCGCATTCGAGCGAGTGGGTGAGCCGGGTGCGCGGGAAGTCGCTGCGCATCGGGGCGACCACCTGGGTGGTACCGGCCAGTCGGCGCAGCGCCGCCGAGTGCAGCACCCGGGCGCGGTCGCGCTGGAACGCCGTACGGCCGGGGCGCTTGTCCGGTTCGGGGACCCAGCGGGCCTCGGCGGTGTGGTCGTACGGGAGCGGGGCGGCGAGGCGGTGCGCGGTGTCGTCCATATGAGCCTCACGGTACGCCGCACCCCCGACACGCGGGGTGTGCCGCGCACGAAGGGGCGCGGGCCGGGGCGTGAATGGTGGGCGGCGCGCCGGTGTCCGCCTCGCGATTCGCTCGCACCCGGACGGCCCGGTTCCAGGGCCGCCCACAGGTGTGCTCAGCCCCGGACGGCCTTCAGCACCGCGGCGGCCAGCGCCTCCTGCCCCCTGGCATTGGGGTGCACCGGCGCCAGCCCCCTGGTCGGGAAGGGCGGCTCGACCCAGCGGGCGTCCTCCCCCGCGCACATGTCGTGCCCGGCCGAGGGGCCCGCGGTGTCCACGAACACCGCCCCGGCGGCCTCCGCCCGCTTCTTGAGCATCCCGTTGAGCTGCTGTTCCTTCTCCACCAGGAAGCCGAGGTCCGACGGCGCGACCGCCTGGCCGAGCACCGGCGCGCAGCGTGTCGGGTCGGCCGGGAGCAGCGCCGGGTAGCCGACCACGTAGACCCGGGCCTGCGGGGAGCGCCGCTTGATCTCCTGGAGGATCTGGGAGACCTGCACTCCGGTCGCGTCCACCCGGGCCTGGAGCTGGTCGTTGCCGCCGGAGGAGTAGTGCTCCCGGCAGGGCGCGTCCGCGCGGTCGTCGCCGACCAGGCCCTTCACCGCGTCCACCAGGTTGTCCTTGGCGCACTCGGTGACGACCTGCATGAAGCCCGCGTCGTTGCCGCCGATCCCGACGGTGACCAGCCGGGTGGCCGGGGTCAGCGCGTCCAGCTGGGCCGGGTTGGGCCCGCCGTCGGTCTTCTGCGGGGCCCGCAGGTCCCCGGTGCGGGCGCCGCTGCAGCTGACGTCGCGGAACTGCGCGGGCGCCAGGTCGAGCGCCTTCGCCACCAGGGCGGGGTAGTCGACCCCGGAGCGGAAGCAGCCGCTCGGCTCGCCGACCTGCGGGGCGATCTTCATCCCGGCTGTGTACGAGTCGCCGAGCGCCACGTACGGGCCGGTGGGCGTCGGGGTGGGGGTCGGGGTGGGCGTCGGGGTCGCCTCGGGGGCCGCCCGGCCGGGCGGCGCGCCCGCGAAGCCCGACCCCGAACCGTCCGAACCGCCCCCACCGCTGCAGCCGGCCAGCAGCAGGGCGGCCAACCCGGCCGTCACGGCGACGGTCGGGCGTGTGGTCCTCGGCATGGCTTCCCCCCGGACGTACGAGTCACCGGCAGCTCCGTACGGCGGCCCGTCCCCCGGGCACCTCAGGGTCCAACGTACCGGCGGCGGCGATGACTCCCGGCCGGGAGGACCTACTCCCCGCCGTTTCTCCGCGCCGCTACTCCGCGCCGCCGTTACTCCGCGCCGCGCTCGTGCTCGGCGAGGAACTCCTCGAAGCGCCGCCCCAGCTCGTCCGCCGAGGGCAGGTCGACCGGCTCGGCGAGCAGGCTCTCCCGGCCCTCCGCGCCCGCGACCGCGTCGTACTGGCCCTCCATGCCGCGGATCGCCGAGCGCAACTCGCCGTCGCCCTGGGCCAGCTGCTCCTCGATGTCGGCGTAGACCTCGCCGACCCGCTCGCGCAGCTGCTGGCCGGGCAGCACCAGGCCGGTGGCGGACTGCACCGCCTCCAGGATCAGCACGGCGGCGGCCGGGTAGGCCGAGCGGGCCACGTAGTGCGGGACGTGCACGGCGAAGCCCAGCACGTCGTGCCCGGCCTCGGCGAGGCGGTACTCCAACAGCGCCTGGGCGCTGCCGGGGACCTGCGCCTGCTCGAACCACTGCGGGTAGCCCGGGGCGAGGTCGAGCCGGTTGCCGTGCGGCGTCAGGCCGACCGGGCGGGTGTGCGGCACGCCCATCGGAATGCCGTGGAAGTCCAGGGCGAGACGGACCTCGAAGCGGTCGACCAGCTCGCGGACGGCGCGCGCGAAACGCTCCCACTCGACGTCCGGCTCGGGGCCGCTGAGCAGCAGGAACGGTGCGCCGGCGGCGTCGCGGACCAGTTGGAGCAGGATCTCCGGCGGGTCGTAGGACGTCCACTGGTCGCGGTCGAAGACCATCGCGGGGCGGCGGGCCCGGTAGTCGACCAGGCGGTCGTGGTCGAAGCGGGCCACCACCTGCGGCGATCCCGTCTCCAGCAGGTGGGCCACCACCTGGCCGCCGGCCTCCCCCGCGTCCATGAAGCCCTCGAAGTGGTGGAGCAGCACCAGGCCGGCTCCGGTGTCGCGCAGCTCCGCGGTGGCCGCGGCCACCGCGGCCACGCCTTGCTGATCCAGCTCGTACAGCGCCTGGAAGTCACGCACCGCGCACCCATCCCCGTTCTCTGCTCGTCCCGGTCCGTCCGGCTTCTCGTCCTCTCCAGCGTGCCGGACCGCGCCGGAATTCCCGCCGCGGCGAACGGCCCGTCGGACGACCGGGCGGACCGTCCGGCGGGCGGCTCGCCCGGGGGCCGCCGCCGACCACTCCGGACCATGATCGCACCCGAAGGAAAAGCCCCTGGTCACGGGTGTGCAGAGGGCCGTTCCGGGGCACGTCGGGTCGGCCCGCACCGCCATTCGCGTGCCGCGAAGTGACGCACCGCCTTCTGGCGGGTATCGTCCTCTCGCTGCCTCGCATCGTCGCGTCGTCGTCACGTCGTCCGTAACGCCGTCGATCACGACCCGGATCGGTACTCTGGTAGTCACCCACGACGCATCTTGCCTTCACCTGGCCGCCTGCTTCCCTTCGCGCACTCGTTTCCTTCTCGGCCATTTCGCGGACGCACACTGTCCCCTCGCACTTCCCGCCGGACCGGTCCGAGGACCCGTGTCCGTTCCGGCACCCTGCGCCGCCCGTTCCGGGCCGCCACCCCCCGCCCCGCCCGACCGGAATCCTCCGGCGTACACGGGTACCCGGAGGGCGGTGACCGGAGCGGGGCGAAGTCAGTCCACCGCACCCCGTGCCGCACCCCGGCGCGGGAGGCACCCTACGACCGATGAAGGACCGAAGGTTCCGTGCCCGTACCTGTCATCCTCACCGGCCGCACCGTGCGGCTGGAGCCCCTCGCCGCGCACCATGCCGAGGCCATCGCCACGGCCGGCGCCGAGGACCGTACGACCTACGCCTTCACCCCCGTCCCGCACGGCCTGGAAGCCGCCCGCGACTACATCGCGCGGGCGCTCGCCGACCAGGCAGCGGGCCGGTCGCTGCCGTTCGCGACGGTGAACGTCGCCGACGGCCGGGTGGTCGGCTCCACCCGGTTCCTGGAACTCGACTACTGGCAGGGCCCGATGGTGTGGCCGCCGGTGCCCGGCGTGCCGTTCGGCGATCCGGAGACGGCCGTCCCGGACGCGGCCGAGATCGGCAACACCTGGCTCTCGCCGCGCGCCCAGGGCACCGGCATCAACACCGAGGCCAAGCTGCTGATGCTGCGGCACGCCTTCGAGACCTGGGGCGTGCAGCGGATCTCGCTGCGCGCGGACGCCCGCAACCTGCGCTCGCGGGCCGCGATCGAGCGGCTCGGCGCGACCTCCGAGGGCGTCCGCCGGGCGCACTCGCGCGGGCTGGACGGGGTGGTGCGCTCCACCGCGTTCTACTCGATCCTGGACTCCGAGTGGCCGGCCGTCCGGGACATCATCGAGCTGCGGATCGCCGCCGCCACCTCGCCGAGCGCCCCGGATCCGGCGATCAACCAGGAGTGCCTTAGACAAGGCGGCAGCGGCGCCGGGCAGCTGATGATCACGGCCTGAGAGGGTTACGGCCGGCCGTAACCCTCCGCGGCCAGGCAGAGGACGGTCGCGAGGCGCTCCGGGTCGGGAGCGCCCTTGTACCGGTCGGGATGCTGCTCGATGAGGGCCGAAACCGGTCGCCAGCCACCGTCCTTCACCGGGGCGACCCGGACGCTCCAGACCTCGAAGCCGGTCCAGCTGCGGTACAGGTGCAGCACGCCCTCGGACGTGTGCGACTCCCATTTGTGTTCCATCACCTCGGAGCGGAGCCCGGAGCGGATCCGCCGCCACTGCTCCTCGGTCCAGACCAGGTCCGGCACCGGACAGGGGCGGGGCAGCAGCATCGGCCTCAGGTAGTCCTTCGACCGGGCGGGCCGGACGGTGCCCGACGCATAGGACAGCCAGTCGGGCAGCGGCTCGCGGGCGGCCATCCACGCGGCCGGGATGCCCTGGGTGCCGGTATAGGCGGCGACCACTCCCCCGGTGATCGCGGCCACGGTGTCCATGTCGCCGCCGGCCGCGATCGCCTCCCAGATCGCGGCCCGGTAGTCGGTCAGCCGCCGGGTGGCGCACCAGAGCGCGTACGGGACGGTGTCGGCGGCGGAGGTCCGGCTGCCGTTGCCGAGGGCCTTGGCTGCGACCAGCGGGTCCGGTTCGGCGAGCAGGCCGATCGCTTCGGTCAGTCCGTCGTGCACCGCCCCGCGCGGGGTCAGCTCGGCGACGGCCGCCAGGAAGGTGTTCGGCGTCATGGCCTCGGTCCGCGCCCGCACCGCGTACGCGGCCGCCACCGCGACGGCGATCGCGCCGTCCACGGCCTGGGGGTGGGTGTGGGTGATCACGGCGGTGTCGGCGGCGGGCCGGACCACGGCGGACGGGTCCTCGGCGTACGCCGCCCCCAGCGGGGCGACCCGCATCGCGGCGCCGTTGCCGTACGAGCCCTGGCCGTCGAAGAGTTCGGCGGCCAGCGTCTCGGCGTCGCCGCCCTCGCGGATCAGCCGGAGCATCCGGTTGGCGGCCGGGCCGTAGCCGCGGTCGAAGTCGTGGCGGCGGGCGAAGGCGTGGGTGAGGTCGAAGGTGTCGATCGCGCCGCGTTCGCGGTGGGCGGCGTACACCGAGCAGGCCATCTCGGTGTCGTCGGTCCACGGCCAGGGGCCGGGCGGTTCGGTGCGGGAGGCGAAGTGGGCCCGGGCGGTGTCCGGGACGAAGAATTGCGCGCCGAGGGCGTCGCCTACGGAGAGCCCGTTGAGCGCGTCGAGCGCCGGGCCGTTGGGTTCGGTCATCATGTGCCGCCAAGCTCAGCCGCTCAGCCGCCCTTTCGTCAACCTCCGTGTCCGGACTCCCCCGACGAGGGATTCTTCGCATGCCTCCGATCCGGGCGGGCAGCACCCGGGGTATGACCCGCGCGAACCCCCTCGACCCCGTCGTCCTGCTCGGCGCCGACCAGCAGCACATCGCCACCCGGGCGCAGCTGCGCCGACTCGGCGTGCCCTCCGGCACCATCGCCCACCGGCTGCGGCCGGGCGGACCCTGGCAACAGGTGCTGCCGCGGGTGATCTGTTTGCAGAGCGGGCGATTGACGACCCATCAGAGGTTGCGGGCGGCCCTGGCGTACGCGGGCCCGAAGGGGCGGCAACCGCAGCCCGGGGAGGTGCTGCTGACCGGGTTCGCGGTGCTGGCGGACGCCGGACTGCCGAGCGCCGGGCACCCGGCCGACCTGGCCGAGGTCGACGTCCTGATCCCGGGTCAACGTCGGGTCGGCAACCGTGAGTTCGTCCGGGTCCATCGCGCGTCGGGGGCGATGCCGGGCGGCTACGAGCGGGACGACGGGCTGTGGAGCGCCACGGTCGCGCGGGCGCTGGCGGACCTCGCGCCGGAGGGGACCGGGCCGCGCCGGTTCCGGGCGCTGTGCGCCGAGGCCGTCCAGCGACGGCACTGCGAACTCGGGGAGCTACTTGACCAGTTGCTGGCCCGGCCGGGTGCGCTGACGATGCCGCAGGTGGCCCGGGTGGTGGCGGACCTGACCGCCGGGGTGCGCTCGGTGGTGGAGGGCGAGGCCCGCAAAGTGCTCGCGCACGCGGGCCTGCCCGAGCCGCTGTGGAACCCGGTGCTCTTCCTGGACGGCCGCTTCCTCGCCGTCCCGGACGCCTACTGGCCACACGCCTGCGTGGCCCTCGAGGTCGACTCCCGCGCCTACCACCTGCGCCCGGCCGGCCACGAACGCGGCCTCGCCCGCGCCAACCGCCTCACCGTCGCCGGCCTGCCGGTGGTCCGCACCACCCCGGTCCAGCTGCGTCGCGACCCGGCCCCGGTACTGCACGAGCTGACCGCCCTGGTCACCACCGGCCCGAACGGCCCGCACGGCCGGATCACCTGGCGGCGGGCGCGGTGAACTCGTCGGCAGTTCAGGCGTGTTGGGTGCCGAAGTCGGCCTCGCGGAAGACAGCGAAAGTCATTCCATTGCGGCGTCTACTTTCCGAATCGGAAGTACTTTCAGCAGCGCGGGTCGATCTCCTGGAAGGTCGCGTAGTGGTCCGGGGACCAGTACTGCTCGCCCGAACCGCCGGTGACGACCCGACGGGTGCCGCGGTCGTTGGAGCCGGGGGTGACCACGGTGAACTCGTGGTAGTAGCCGTCGGCCTTCTTCGGCAGGCGGCTCTCGCGGTTCTCGAAGACGATGCCGTCGCGGTTGTACGGGTAGGGGCCGTTCTTGGCGATCAGGGTGAGGGTGTCCTGGGCCTGGCTGGGGAGCTTGGTGCGGCACACGTCGGCCAGCGCCGGGTCGGCGGGGACCCAGCTGCCGCCGGACGCGGGGGTGCCGCCGCCGGACGGCGGGGAGGGCTTGGGGGCCGAGGGCTTCGCCGCGGTGGTGGCGGCGCTCGCGGCGGCCTTGGGGTGGCTGCTGCCACCCCTGCCGGCGAGCAGGTAGCCGGCTCCGGCGAGGACCGCCAGGATCAGGACGGCCACGACGACGAGCGGGCTCTTGCTTCTGGTCATGCGGTCCAGCTTGGCAGGCGACGGTGGCCGGCTCTGCCCGCTACACACGTGGCCGAGGCCACACCGGGCGCCTCGCGCGACCGTGCGCAGCCGTACGGCCGGGGGGGGGGGGGGGGCCCGGGGGGGCCCCCCCCCCCGGGGGGGGGGGGGGGGGGGGGGCCGGGCCCCCCCCCCCGGGGGGGCCCCCCCCCCCGGGGGGGGGCGGGGGGGGGGCCCGCCCCCCCCCCCCCCCCGGGGCGCCCCCCCCCCCCCGGCCCCCCCCCGCGGCGCCCCCCGGGCGGGGGGGGGGGGGGGCCCGCCCCCCCCCCCCCCCCCCCCCCCGGCCGTGTTACGTACGCCGGTTCTCCTGCGCCGAGCTCCGGTGTACGCCCTCCCGACGGGAGGGTGAGCGGTCAGTCGTACCCGCGCTTGAGTAGGGGATGCCTACCCTCTCAGCGCGAGTCGCTGCCCGCCGACTCGATGGCGGCGCGGCCTGCCTCCAGGCGCGCCACCGGGATCCGGAAGGGGGAGCAGGAGACGTAGTCCAGCCCCACCTCGTGGAAGAAGTGGACCGAGTCCGGGTCGCCGCCGTGCTCGCCGCAGACGCCGAGCTTGAGGTCGGGGCGGGTGGCCCGGCCGGCCTCGACGGCGTGCTTGACCAGCGAGCCGACGCCGTCGCGGTCGATGGTCTCGAACGGGGAGACCCCGAAGATGCCCTTCTCCAGGTAGGCGGTGAAGAACGAGGCCTCCACGTCGTCCCGGGAGAAGCCCCAGACGGTCTGGGTCAGGTCGTTGGTGCCGAAGGAGAAGAACTCGGCGGCCTCGGCGATCTGACCGGCGGTCACCGCGGCGCGCGGCAGCTCGATCATGGTGCCGAGCTTGATGTCCAGGTGGACGCCGGTGGACTGGGCGACCTCGGCGAGCACCCGCTCGCACTCGTCGCGGACCAGCTCCAGCTCCTGGACGGTGCCGACCAGCGGGATCATCACCTCGGGACGCGGGTCCCCGCCGGCCAGCTTGCGCTCGGCGGCGGCCTCGGCGATGGCGCGGACCTGCATGCCGAACAGGCCGGGGATGACCAGACCGAGGCGCACACCGCGCAGGCCGAGCATCGGGTTCTGCTCGTGCAGCTTGTGCACCGCCTGGAGCAGGCGCAGGTCGTTCTCGTTCGGGTCCTTGCGGGCCTCGGCGAGGGCGACGCGCACCGACAGCTCGGTGATGTCCGGCAGGAACTCGTGCAGCGGCGGGTCGAGCAGGCGGACGGTGACCGGCAGCCCGTCCATCGCCTGGAAGAGCTCCAGGAAGTCGCCCTTCTGCAGCGGCAGCAGGGTCGAGAGGGCGAGCTCGCGGTCCTTGTCGTTGTCCGCGAGGATCAGGTGCTCGACCTCCTTGCGGCGCTCCTCACCGAGGAACATGTGCTCGGTGCGGCACAGGCCGATGCCCTGGGCGCCGTAGCGGCGGGCGCGCGAGCCGTCCTCGGCGTTGTCGGCGTTGGCGCGCACGGCCAGGCGGCGGCGGCCGTCGGCGTGCGACATCAGCCGGTGGACGGCCTGGACCAGCCCGCCCTGGACGTCGGCGCCGGCGTGCAGAGTGCCCTCGAAGTACTCGACCACGGGGGACGGCAGGACCGGTACCTCGCCGATGTAGACCTTGCCGGTGGCGCCGTCGATCGAGACGACGTCGCCCTCGTGGACCACCAGGCCGTCGGAGGTGGTGAACTTGCGGGCCTTGGTGTCGACCTCGAGCTCCTCGGCGCCGCAGACACAGGTCTTGCCCATACCACGGGCGACGACGGCCGCGTGCGAGGTCTTACCGCCGCGCGAGGTGAGGATGCCCTCGGCGGCGATCATGCCGTCCAGGTCGTCCGGGTTGGTCTCACGGCGGACCAGGATGACCTTCTCGCCGGAGCGGGACCACTTGACGGCGGTGTAGGAGTCAAAGACGACCTTGCCGATCGCGGCGCCCGGCGAGGCGGCGAGGCCCCAGGCGATCTGCTTGGACTCGGCGGTCGGGGCGAAGCGCGGGAACATCAGCTGGGCCAGCTGGCCGCCGGTGACCCGCATCAGGGCCTCGTCCAGGTCGATCAGGCCCTGGTCGACCAGCTGGACGGCGATCCGGAAGGCGGCCGCGGCGGTGCGCTTGCCGACGCGGGTCTGCAGCATCCAGAGCTTGCCGCGCTCGATGGTGAACTCGATGTCGCAGAGGTCGCGGTAGTGGTTCTCGAGCTTCTGCATGATCGCCATCAGCTCGTCGTACGACTTCTTGTCGAGCTTCTCCAGCTCGGACAGCTGCAGCGTGTTGCGGATGCCGGCGACGACGTCCTCGCCCTGGGCGTTGGACAGGTAGTCGCCGTAGACGCCCTGGGCGCCGGTGGAGGGGTCGCGGGTGAAGGCGACGCCGGTGCCGGAGTCCTCGCCGAGGTTGCCGAAGACCATGGTGCAGACGTTGACCGCGGTACCGAGGTCGTTCGGGATGCGCTCCTGGCGGCGGTACAGCCGGGCGCGGTCGCCGTTCCAGGAGTGGAAGACGGCGTGGACGGCGAGGTCCATCTGCTCGCGCGGGTCCTGCGGGAAGGCCCGGCCGGTCTCGCGCTCGACGATGCCCTTGAACACCTCGACCAGTTCCCGGAGGTCGGAAGCGTCCAGGTCCAGGTCGTTGACGGTGCCCTTGGCGTGCTTGGCCTCGTCCAGGGCCTCCTCGAACAGCTCGCCGTCGACGCCCAGCACGGTCTTGCCGAACATCTGGACCAGGCGGCGGTAGGAGTCCCAGGCGAAGCGCTCGTTGCCGGACTGGGCGGTGAGGCCGACCACCGAGGCGTCCGAGAGGCCGATGTTCAGGACGGTGTCCATCATGCCGGGCATGGAGAACTTCGCACCGGAGCGCACCGAGACGAGGAGCGGGTTGTCGGCCTGGCCGAGCTTCTTGCCCATCTCCTGCTCGAGGGCGTCCAGGTGGGCGCTGATCTCCTCGTGCAGCGAGGCCGGCTCGCTACCGGTCTCCAGGAAGACCTTGCAGGCCTCGGTGGTGATGGTGAACCCCGGAGGGACGGGGAGGCCCAGGTTGGTCATCTCGGCCAGGTTCGCGCCCTTGCCGCCAAGAAGATCCTTGAGGTCCTTGTTTCCTTCGGTGAAGGAGTAAACAAACTTCTGCTGGGACGGCACGGGTCGGTCTCCTCGTACGCGGTTGCCCTGACGCCGGAGAACATACCCATTTCGAAGGCACTTCTCTGCCCTGAATAGGCCACACGAGGCCGGTACCCAGGGGTAACCCGCTAGATCGAATGCACGTAAAGGCGTTCACCTCTGTTGGTGAAATCGTCCGCCTGACGCTAGCCAGCCTTCAAGTCTTGAACACAACGAAACCCGAAGATCGCCCGATTCGGACGCTGGGTAGCGGTCGTGCGTCCGTCGCGTTGCCCCGGCTTGATTTCCTGCACCCGGATCGCCCGATCGACGCTCGACCGGCTTCGGGAAGCGATTCACAGTCGACCTGTCCATTTCGTCCACTGACCTACCGTCAGTCGCCACCGCATGTGGCAAGCGTCACCAGCACATCTCACGGGCCGAACGTAGAACGCCTCCGCCGATCGTCGCACTCCGTCCAGAAACGTGCTCACTCCGTGACATCCGGACGCCGAAAAGGAGCCCTCCTGTCCAGAATGGACAAGAGGGCCGGGACCGACTGGCAACCGGGCCGAGGAGGCCTATTTCGCCGCTACGGACAGATCATCCGCCGGAGGTGTCCGATTCGGCATCCACGCCCGGCCGGGCGCAGTCGTACGGATCGTCCAACCAGCCCTCCGGCAGGACCACCCGGTTGTTGCCGCTGGTGCGCCCACGCGGGCCGTCCGCGCCGATCGGCCAGGACTGGGCCTGTTCCACCTGGGCCAGGGTTTCGGCCAGATCGGCCAACGAGGAGGCGCCCGCGAGCTTCACCCGCAGCTCCGAGCCGACCGAGAAGCCCTTGGTGTACCAGGCGACGTGCTTACGGAAGTCGATCACACCGCGCGCCTCGTCCCCCAGCCACTCGCCGAGCAGCTGCGCGTGGCGCACCATCGCCCGGGCGACATAGCCGAAGTCGGGGCGGGCGTAGTCCACGTCGCCCTCGAAGATCGAGACCAGGTCCCTGAACAGCCACGGCCGGCCCAGGCAGCCGCGGCCGACCACGACGCCGTCGCAGCCGGTCTCGCGCATCATCCGCAGCGCGTCGTCGGCCGACCAGATGTCCCCGTTGCCCAGCACCGGGATGTGCGCCGGGACGGACTCGCGTAGCCGGGCGATCGCCGACCAGTCGGCCGTCCCGCCGTAGTGCTGGGCGGCGGTGCGCCCGTGCAGGGCGATCGCGGCCACGCCCTCCTCGGCGCCGATCCGGCCGGCGTCCAGGTAGGTGAGGTGGTCGTCGTCGATGCCCTTGCGCATCTTCATGGTCACCGGCAGGTCGCCCGCGTTGGCCACCGCCTCGCGCAGGATCTCGCGCAGCAGGTTGCGCTTGTACGGCAGCGCCGAGCCCCCGCCCTTGCGGGTGACCTTGGGGACGGGACAGCCGAAGTTGAGGTCGATGTGGTCGGCCAGGCCCTCGTCCGAGATCATCCGGGCGGCCTTGCCGACGGTCACCGGGTCCACCCCGTACAGCTGGATCGATCGCGGCTTCTCGCTCGGGTCGAACTTGATCAGCTGCATGGTCTTGGCGTTGCGCTCGACCAGCGCCCGGGTGGTGATCATCTCCGAGACGTACAGGCCCTTGCCCCCGCTCTGCTCGCGGCAGAGGGTGCGGAACGGCGCGTTGGTGATGCCGGCCATCGGCGCCAGCACGACGGGCGGCCACACCTGGATCGGGCCGATGTCCAGCGGCGCGAACTCGGTCTCGGGCGCGGTGGGTGCGGGCGTGGCTGTCATGCGCGGCTGACCTCGGGTAGGGGGACGGGACTCTTCATTGTCCCCCACCCGGGTGAGCGGCCTCTTCCCTGTACCTCTTCCCTAGAGAGGGGAGCGCCTACGGCAGGCGCCCCCTACTGCGCCGGACTGATCGTGACCGAGCCGGAGGCGACCTGGGCGTGGACGCTGTTCGGGCTGTTGGAGTCCTTGAGGACCGGATCGATCTGACCGCTGCCACTGCCGATGTCGGTGGAGAAGACGTAGCGGCTGTTCTTCGGCACCACCATGTTCACCGAGCCGGAGACGGCCCGGGCGTCCACCTCGTGCGGTGCGTTGGTGAAGGTCAGCTCCACCGAGCCCGAGGTGGTCCGGGCGTCCACCTTCTGCGCGCTCAGGTTGTTGCCCTGCACCAGCCCGGAGGTGGCGCGCGCGTACACCTCGCCGGAGGTGTCGACCAGCAGCAGCTCGCCGGAGGTCAGCTCCATCCGCACACCGCCGCTCAACCCCTCCACAAAGACCGAGCCGGAGCCGACCGACCCGGTCACCTCGGTCTCGGCCGGCACCTCCAGCTCGATCTCGGCGCCGCAGCCGAAGTCGGCGAACGGCAGCACCCGCCGGCAGTGCATCCCGACGGTGAGCACGCCGTCGGCGAAGGTGGTGGAGACCACCGGCTTGCGCACCATCCAGTCCAGCCGCTGGTGGATCACCACATGCCCCTCCCGGCCCGGGTGCACCCGGACCTGGGCGCTGCCGGTCTCCAGCCGGACCTGGTGGACCGCGATGTCGTACGGCCAGGACGTGCTGGTCCGCTGCTGCGCCACCACCGACCAGGTCTGCAGCCCCACCCCGAGCATGACCAGGACGATCGTGAGCGTCCCGGTGACCCGCCAGGCCTTTCCCCCGCCCACCGCTACCCGACCTCCAGGAACCGCAGCACCGCCATCACCCGGCGGTGACTGTCGTCGGCCGGCGGGAGTTCGAGCTTGGTGAAGATCGAGTTGATGTGCTTGGCCACCGCGCTGTCGCTGACCACCAGGGAGGACGCGATGGCCGCGTTGGAGCGGCCCTCCGCCATCAGGGAGAGCACGTCCCGCTCGCGCGGGGTCAGCTTCTCCAGCGGGTCCCGGTGGCGGCGCACCAGCAGCTGGGCCACCACCTCCGGGTCCAGCGCGGTACCGCCCTCGGCGACCCGCTGCAGCGCGTCCACGAAGTCGTCCACATTGGCCACCCGCTGCTTGAGCAGGTAACCGACACCACTGGTGTTGGTCGCCAGCAGGTCGGCGGCGTAGCGCTCCTCCACGAACTGGGAGAGCAGCAGCACGGCGACCTCCGGCCACTGCTGCCGGATCACCATCGCGGCCTTGACGCCCTCGTCGGTGAAGCCCGGGGGCATCCGGACGTCCGCGACCACCACCTCGGGGCGGTGCTCCTCGACGGCGGCCAGCAGTTCGACGGCGTCCCCGACGGCGGCCACGACCTCGAAGCCCACCGCCTCCAGGACCTTGACCAGGCCGACCCTGAGCAGGACCGAGTCCTCGGCGATCACAGCGCGCACGGCAACTCCACGGTGATGGTGGTGGGACCCCCGAGGGGGCTGAGAACGGACAGCGTGCCGTCGACCGAGGCGGCGCGCTTGCGCAGACCGGTGAGCCCGGTGCCGCGCGAGGGGTCCGCGCCGCCGACGCCGTCGTCGCTGATGATCAGGCGCAGCCGGCCGCCGGCCGTCCGCACCGACACCTCGACCTGCTTGGCGCGGGCGTGCTTGGCCACGTTGGTGAGCGCCTCGGAGACGGTGAAGTAGGCGACCGCCTCGACGGTCGGGGCGATCGGGGCGGACAGGTCGACGTCCAGGCGCACCGGGAGCGGGGCGCGGGCGGCGATGCCGGACAGCGCCGCGTCCAGGCCGCGGTCCTCCAGGACGGCCGGGTGCAGACCGCGGACCAGGTCGCGCAGCTCGTCGATGGCGGCCTGGGCCTCCTCGTGCGCGTCCACGATCACCTGCATCACCTCGGGCGCGACGTCCTTGAGGGTGCGCCGGGCCAGGCCCAGGTTCATCGCCAGGGAGGTGAGGCGCTGCTGGGCGCCGTCGTGCAGGTCGCGCTCGATCCGGCGGCGCTCGGCGTCCACCGCGTCGACCAGCCCGGCCCGGCTCTCCGCGATCTCCTCGACCCGCTGCTCCAGCTGCTCCGCCCGGTTGGGGCCGAGCAGCAGCTGCGCCGCGCGGACCTCCAGCCAGGCCGTCAGCGCCGCCAGCCAGGGGGCCGCGGCCAGCAGCAGCACCCCGGCGAGGGTGAGCAGGACGTCGTACCCGGTCAGGTCCAAGCGCAGCGCGGTGCCGACCGGCATCAGCCAGATCCAGGCGTACACGGTGGCCAGCACCAGGCCGGCGCCCCAGGCGTACAGCACCACGACCGAACCCAGCGCGAGCACCGGGCCGACCGCCAGGTGGTGGACGGTCTGGCGCCAGGTCAGCACCAGGCGCAGCCGGCCCAGCAGCCAGGTCGGCGCGTCGCCGGGGCGTGGCGGCGGCACCTCCACCCCGTACAGGGCGCGCAGCCGGCCGCGCTGGGCGGCGGTCAGCGGACGTGCGCACAGCAGCACGATCGAGAGCACCGGGAAGAGCAGCTTGGACTCGGTGACGGCCAGCCAGACCGGCAGGGCCATGGGTATTCCGGCCGCTATGAAGCGGGTGTCCCGCCAGACCTCGGCCGACCACGGCGGGCGGCGAAGGCTCCTGACGAGCGCTCGGCGCAACGTGGTGGAGGGCATGGCCGACAGCGTAGGGCCCGGTGATCAAGGACTGCCATGAAGGGGGGTGCCCAATGGGGGTGTAGCTAGCTACACCCCCGATTCGGTGTGGGGCACCACCGACAGGAGGCCCCTGCGCACGAAAGGCTTGGAGGCATGACGAGCACCGCATCGCACTCCGCCACCCCGCCGCACGGGCGGCCCGTCCCCGGGAACCACGGGGGTGTTCCCGGGGGCGCGCTCCACCCGGCGTCGGGGCCGGAAGGGGCGCTGCCGGCCGGGGCCGGGCCCTGGTCCGTCCGCAGCGTCGGATCCGGCCGCGGCCGGGCCGCGCTGGAGCTGTACCAGCACGGCGAGTTGGCCGACGTCCTGGTCGCCGCCCGGCTCACGCCGCAGCTGGTGCGCGGTGCCCGGCGCAGCCCGGCCGCCGGGAACCGCTCGCACGTGCTCGCCTGGGGTCGGCTGCCGGCGGACGGCGCGACGCCGTCGGTGGTGTTCACCGGCGGGCGGCGGCTGTTCCGTACGGTCCGCGCGGCTGCGGCGGCCGAGGTGGTCACGGTGGCCGGGAGCTTCTGGCTCGCCTGGGCCGAGGGGCCGTTCGACGCGGTGCTGGTCGAGCACCCGGCGGGCGGGCCGGTCGAGCGGCTGCCGCTGCAGCGGGTGCGGGAGCGTCAGGTCGTTCCGGTCGGGGGTGCGGCATGAGCATCGCGGTCGTCTCCGGTGCTCCGGCGTACGTGCTGCCGGAGCGCTTCCGGCGGCTGCCGCGGATGGCGGCCGTGGCGCTGCTGCCCTGGCTGATGGTCCTGGCCGTCAACCACGAGACCCCGTGGGTGGTGCTCGACCTGCTGGAGTTCGCCGGCCTGCTCTCGCTGGACGCGCTGCTGCTCCAGCGCAGCGCCGCCGCGCTGTGGGCGGGCGCGGCGGTGGCCCTGCTGCTCGCCGGGGACGCGCTGGTCGACATCGCCTTCGCCGGGCCGGGGCACGCGGTGCTGGCCGCGCTGGTGATGGCGTTCTGCGTCGAACTGCCGCTGGCGGTGGTGTGTCTGCTGCTCGGGCGGGAGGCGATACGCGGCTAGCGGGCGACGGCCCAGAGGTCTGGCGGTCTGGCGGTCTGGCGGTCTGGCGGTCTGGCGGTCTAGAGGCTCGTCGGCAGCTTGTCCATCAGCGCCCGGGTCTCCTCGTCCAGCGGGGTGTAGCTGACGATGCGGGTCCCGAGCCGGGGGCTGAGCCAGAAGTTGGTGTACTCGCAGCGCAGCAGGCCCACGCCCGGCACCTGGAAGCATTTGATCCCGTTGCTCGGCCGCATCACCTCGTGCCGCTGCCACTCCTCCTCGAAGTCCGGCGACGCCTTGCGCACCCGGGCCAGCAGCGCCTTCCAGGCCGGTTCGGCGGTGTGGTCGGCCATCGCGGCGCGGAACCGGGCCACCATGCCGAGGCGCTCGGTCCGGTAGTCGATCAGCACGTCACGGAAGTGCGAGTCGGTGAACGCCAGCCACATCACGTTGCGGTCCTCGGGCGGCAGCTCGTCCAACGTGCCGACGAAGCCGGTGTACTGCGCGTTGTACGCCAGCACGTCGTAGCGGGCGTTGAGCACCACGGCCGGGTACGGCGCCAGCTGGTCCAGCACCAGCCGAACGCCCGGGGTCACCGAGGGGCAGTCCTGGATCGGCGCAGGGTCCTCCGCGCCGGCCAGGGTGAACAGGTGCGCCCGCTCGCTCGGGTCCAGCAGCAGCGCCCGGGCCACCGCGTCCAGCACCTGGGTGGACACCTGGATGTCCCGGCCCTGCTCCAGCCACGTGTACCAGGTCACCCCCACGGCGGCGAGCTGCGCGACCTCCTCGCGGCGCAGCCCCGGAGTGCGGCGGCGGCCGGTCATCGGCAGGCCCACCTGCTCGGGCGCGATGCGCTCCCGGCGGCTGCGCAGGAATGCCGCCAGGTCGTGTCGGCGGGCGTCGTCGGAGTTGCTGCGGTGCGGCGCGGCCGAGCCGGGACGGGCTTGCGCAACCGGGGTCATCAGGCTCATGGTCCCAGCATGCGGCAGTCCGCAGCCTGTTGCCAGGTACTTCTCATACCTGGATAACTACACTCTGGTACCAGGGTACGGCGAGGCGGATCGTATGACCCGTGACTCAACGACTCGCCGTCGCCCCGGCACCGACCCGGAGCACCACCGCAGCCGCTCCCCGCACCCTCTCCCTCGGCACCGCCGGGCTGGTCACCGTCCTGCTCGGGGCCTTCCTGCCGATGCTCGACTTCTTCATCGTCAACGTCGCCCTGCCCACCATCGACAAGGACCTGGCCGCCGGACCCGCCGTCCTGGAGCTGGTCGCGGCCGGCTACGGCATCGCCTTCGCCGTCCTGCTCGTCCTCGGCGGGCGGCTCGGCGACATCTTCGGCCGCCGCCGGCTCTTCGTCGCCGGCGCCGCCGCCTTCGCGCTCACCTCGCTGGCCTGCGGCCTCGCGCCCGACGCGTGGTCGCTGGTCGCCGCCCGGGCCGCCCAGGGCGCCTCGTCCGCGCTGCTGATCCCCCAGGTGCTCGGCACCATCACCGCCGCCACCGACGGCGCCCGGCGTGGCCGCGCGCTCAGCGTCTACGGCGCGGTCGGCGGGATCTCCGTGGTGATCGGCCAGGTGCTCGGCGGGATGCTGGTCGCCGCCGACCTGTTCGGCACCGGCTGGCGCTCGGTCTTCCTGCTGAACGTGCCGTTCGCCCTGCTCGCCGTGGTGCTGGCCGTCCGGTACGTGCCGGAGAGCAAGGCCATCCAGGCCGCCCGGGTCGACGTGCCCGGCACCGTCCTGCTCACCGCCACCCTGCTGGCCCTGCTCATCCCGCTGATGGAGGGCCGCGCGGCCGGCTGGCCGCTCTGGTCCTGGCTGATGCTCGCCCTGTTCCCGGTGCTGGCCGTCACCTTCGCCCTGGTCGAGCGCCGGGCCGAACAGCGCGGGGCCACCCCGCTGGTGCCGCCGAGCCTGCTGCGCATCCCCGAGATGCGGCACGGCCTCGGCATCGCGCTCCCCTACTTCGCGGGCTTCGGCGGCTTCATGTTCAACATCGCCGTCGCCATCCAGCAGGGCCTCCACCTCGGTGTGATCGCGGCCGGCTGGGCGCTCGTCCCGATGGCCGTCGGCTACTTCTCCGCCTCGCTGGCCGGCCCGCGCCTGATCGGCCGCTGGGGCAGCCGGGTGCTCAGCGCCGGCGCCGTCGTCCAGGCCGCCGGCCTCGCCACCCTCGCGCTGACCATCCTCGCCGACTGGTCGCACTTCTCACCGCTGAGGATGGCCCCCGGCGTCGCCCTCGCGGGCATCGGGCAGGGCCTGATCGGCACCCCGCTGTTCCGGGTCGTCCTCTCCAAGGTGCCCGCCGCCCGGGCCGGCGTCGGTAGCGGCGTCCTCGCCACCAGCCAGCAGTCCAGCCTCGCCCTCGGCGTCGCCACCCTCGGCACCCTCTACCTGTCCCTCTCCCCCACCCTCGGCATGGACCGGGCGCTCGCCCTGTGCCTGGGCATCCAGCTGCTGGGGTCCTTCACCATCCTGTACCTGACCACCCGCCTGCCCCGCACCATCGGCTGAGCCCGGCGGGCCCCGCGGGGCCCCGGGCGACGGCTCACGGCCTCGCGATCGGTAGTCCACCGATCGCGAGGCCGTTCTGTGTGCTGCCACCGACCGAGGGCGTCGAGCCCTCCAGCAGTCGTCGCGTACCCGAGGCCCCCGGCCGGCGTCATGGCGTGTCTGACACGCCATAGGTGGCTGGGCTGCGCCGGGAGGGGCTCCTGGGCGGGCACCCCGGCCGCCAGGTCAGCCTGACGGCGTGCTCGGGGGCATCAGGCAAGGGGTGGTGACCGCGAACATGAGATCCCCCGACTTCATGGTCTCCACCGTCGCAAGATAGTGGCTCGACCGCTGGTAGGCGTCGAGCACGGCGTCGATGCTGCCGTCGTCCAGCTTCTCCCGATACCCGGCGATCTCGAAGCCCTGCTTCTCCAGCTCCGCCCGGACCTTGCGGACGGCCTCCGGGTGCCGGTCCAACGGGAAAGGTGCGTACGCCGCGTACGACATCACGAACCGGCCGTCGTCCCTGCTCTCGCCGTTCTTGCCGCCGGGCTCCCCGGGAGGCCTGAGGGTCAGCGGGCGGCGAGCGAGCCGACGAACCGGTCCAGTCGCTCGACGACCTGCCGCAGGATGTCGACCGAGCCGAGCGGGTCGCCGTCGAATTCCAAGCCGTGGTCGGCGCCCGACAGTTCCAGCACCTCGTGTCCGGTCGAGTCGGCGATCCGGCGGTCCCACTGCCGGTCGGCGCTCCCGCCGACCAGCAGGGTCGGCGCCTGGGCCCGTCCGAGCGCGCGGACCACGTGGTCGAGGGTGAGGATGGGCGTCAACCAGGCCGCCGCGAGCCCGTGGTCGGCGGCGAGGCCGCCGGCGAAGGAGCCGAGGGACTTGCCGACCAGCAGCCGGCAGGCGCCGCGCTCGGCGTCGACGGCCTCGGCGACCTTCCGCTCCACCCAGGCGATCCGCTCGTCCATCGCCGAGTCGGCGAATCCGTCGGGGAGTTGCCACCACAGTTCCTGGACCGTCCAGCCGTGCCGGAGCAGGACGGCGCGGGCGAAGTGCAGCAGTGGTCGGGCGGGCGAGTAGCCGGTGCCGGGGATGACGAGCGCGACCCGGTCGGGATCGCCGTCGTAGCGGGTGGGCAGGGGCAGCGGAGCGGATGCGGCCATGGCCGGAGGCTACCGCCCGGGCGGTCAGTGGGAGATGAAGTTCCTGTCGATGAGCAGTTGCAGCACGTCGGTGTGGAAGTCCGGGAAGTCCATCGGGACGATGCCGAAGTGGGCGGGCTGCCGGCGGCGGGCGTCGAGGTAGTCGCGTACGGGCGGGAGGATGGCGTCGGCGTTGACCTTGGGCCAGCCGCCGTTGGCGTAGCTGGTGAAGTCGACGTACATCCGCGGGGAACCCTGGTCGTTGTAGGCGCGGTCGAACCAGTCGATGACGGCTTGGGACTTGGCGGCGAGGCTGATGCCCTGGAAGGTGTCCTGGGTGGCGAACCAGGGGTTGGTTCCGCTGGACCACTGGATGACCGACCAGGGGTTGGCGAAGTCGGCGGCGAGGACGATGCGGCCGCGGGCCTGGCCAAGGGTGGGCCACCAGGGGTTGGTCCAGAACAGCGGGCGGTAGCCGAGGCCGTCCAGGTAGTGGTTGATCCGGCGCTGGAACTCGGGGGCTTCGAGCCGGTTCCCGCCCGCGTACTCGTTCCTGATCCGCATGACGACGGCCTCGCCGGGGCGGGTGGCGAGGAAGGCGCGGCACTGGTCGAGGACGTCCTGGAGGCGCAGGTACTGGTAGGCGTCGCTGTGGTAGATGCCGAGTTCGTCGGCGGTGCCGGCCAGGCCGTTGCAGCGGATGTCCAGGAAGCGGATGCCGCGCCGGAGTTGTTCGGGCAGGCCCCAGTTCTGGGTGTGCGACCACTCGGTGCCGTGCCAGGGGTCGGTGCAACAGGAGTCGTGGGTGCCCGGGATGGTCAGGGCGGTCAGCGGGGTGGCGTCGGCCAGCGCGCCCATCCAGGCGGAGGGGTCAACAGGGATGGCGGCCATGGCTGTTGCGGGCATGAGCAGCCCGCCGACGGCCGGGAGGGCGGCGGCCCCCCAGCGCAGGACCTCGCGACGGGTGGGGCTGCTCATGGGCGCTCCTTCACCTCGGCCTCGCTCGGACTGTGGTGTCCTCCAGCGGGTGTGCTCGACCCGGCGGGCCGCGAAACCCCTTGGGTGCTAACGAGGTTGACCCCTGTGCGCGATCAGGTCCGGATCGCCTCGGGCAGCACGGTCCGGGGGCGGGTCGTCACGACCACGAGGGTGCCGGTCAGGGCGATCGCGGCGAAGACGGTCAGAGCGCCGACGGTGCCGACCACCCCGGCCAGGGTGCCGCCCAGCAGTGCGCCGACCGGGATGACGAGCTGGCCCATCGAGCGCGAAAGCCCGAGCACCCGGCCGAGTTGCTCCGGCGGGGAGAGCAGCTGCTGCAGGGTCACCGAGCTGACCGCCCAGACGGTCGCGCAGAAGCCGAACACCAGCTGGTAGGTGATCAGCACCGGCAAGGCGAAGCCCAGCGAGGCCGCCGGGATCAGGAACAGAGCAGCCGCGGCGAGCGGGCCGAAGACCGGGATCACCCTGGTCAGGCCGACGCGGGCGATGACCTTCTTGGCGGTGAGGACGGCGGACACGGCCGCCACGCTGAAGGCGGCCGTGGTCAGGCCGACCTCACCGGGGCCCAGGTCGGCGACCTGGTAGGCGAAGTAGGCGAAGAGGCCGCCCAGCCCGGCCCCGCCGAAGTTGAGGGCGGCGGCGGCCACCGCGAGCCGGGCCAGGACCGGCTGGTCGCGGAGCACCCCGAGGCCCTCCCGCAGGGACTCGGCGATCCCCGGCCGCCCGGCCACGGCCTCCGGTGCGGCATCCCGTTGGAGCCTGGGCAGGCTCAGGGCCAGGGCGGACAGCCCGTAGCTGACCGCGTCCGCGACCATCGCGGTGGCCGCCCCGACGGCCTGGACCAGCCCGGCGGCCAGCCCGGGCCCGGCGATCTGGCCGACCGAACGGGCCCCGGCCAGCTTGGCGTTGGCGGCGACCAGGCCGTCCTTGGGCACGAAGTCGGACACCGCGGTCGGCACCGCGATGGCGGAGAGCCCGCCGAGCGCACCGGAGACAGCCGCCACCCCGTAGAGGTGGACCAAGGTCAGCGCGCCGGCGGCGTGCGCCAGCGGCACGGTGGCGATCAGCAGGAGCTGGATGACGTCCACGGTGACCAGCAGCCGCCGACGGGAGGCGACCCGGTCGACCAGCACCCCGGAGAACGGCCCGGTCAGGCCCTGCACCCCGTACTCCAGGGCGAAGAGCAGGGAGGCGGCCAGCGGCCCGGCGTCCAGGAGGAGGATCGCCAGCGTCGGCAGAGCCAGCGCCGTGACCTGCGTACCGGCCACGCTGACGCCCTGCGAGAACATCAGGGCGGGCACGGCTCTCCGGCAGGGGGCAGGAGGAGCAGCCGCGGGGACGGTTTCCACACCCTCATCTGCCATACCCCTCAAGCTACTTCATCACATCGAGGCGGAGGGACCACTGGTCGAGCAGCCGCGCACCGCCCAGGCCGCCCGGATGCACGCCGCCTGCTCCGGCGCCTCCATGTGCCCCACGGCAACGGGCTGATCACCGACGACCTGCACACGTACTGCTCCTGACGGCCGGATCACCTGCGTCCTCCGGGCGTGAGCGAGGCGAGCGCGGTGGGCCGTACCGCGCCGGCGGCGGCCGATCCGTGCAGCAGGGCGGCCAGGTCGTGGGGCGGCGCAGGCTCGCCGGTCGGGGTCGCCGCGGTGATGCGGTCCAGCCGGAAGCCCCGGCCGGCCCGGCGGGTGCGGCACCAGGCGATGAGGTACCACTTGCCGTCGGCGGTGAGCAGTCCGGCCGGTTCCACGGCGCGGTCGCTCTCCCGCCCGGCCGCGTCGGCGTAGGACAACCGCAGCACCGTGCCGTCGGTGAGGGCCTGCTCCACCGCGGTGCGGACCGATTCCGCGGTCCGCGTCGGCAGCGCGACGATCCGGGCGGCGAGCCCTTGGGCCGCCGTCGCGGCGGGGCCGCTCATCGAGGCGGCGATCTTCTGCGCGGCCGTCCGGGCCGCACCGGCGTACGGGGCCGAGGCGTCGGCGGCGGCGAGCGCGGCGACCAGGGCCGAGGCCTCGTCGGGGGTGAAGCGGATCGGCGGGAGGGTCATCGCCGGGTCGATCGACCAGCCCCCGCCCCGCCCGGTGGTGGCGCGCACCGGAACGCCCGACTCCATCAGCGCCTGGAGGTCGCGCTGGACGGTACGCGCGCTCACCTCGAACCGCGCGGCGAGCGCGCCGACCGTCAACGATCGCGGCGCCGCCGCGCGCAACTCTTCCACCAGTGCGTAGAGCCGAGGGGTGCGGTTCATGCGGCCGACGCTACCGCTACGCGCCGGCCAGGAAGTCCCGCTGCCGCCACTGTTCCCGCGCGGTGACGGTCAGCGGGAACAGGGTGAAGCCGTGCATCGCCCCGGCGACGACGCCGAGTTGGACGGGCGCCCCGGCCGCCTGCCAGCGCTGGGCCAGGAAGAGGGAGTCGTCCAGCAGCGGGTCCTCGGTGCCGACGACGATGCGGGCGGGCGGCAGTCCGGCCAGGTCGGCGTACAGCGGCGAGATCTCCGGGTCGCGGCGCTCCTCCGGGCTCATGCCCGGCGTGAAGAGCCCGTAACTCCCCTGCAGCGCGTCGGAGTTGCTCAGCAGCTGCCGGGAGCCGAACAGCCGCTGGCTCGGCGTCATCGACAGGTCGTACGGGCCGAAGGCCAGGTGGGCCGCCCGGAACGCGCCGGTGATGCCGTGCCGGTCGCGCAGTCGCAGCAGGGTCAGGACGCTCAGGTGGGCGCCCGCCGACTCGCCGCCGATCAGCAGCCGCCGGGTGCCGAACTCGGCCTCGGCATGTTCCACCAGCCAGCGGGCGACGGCCTCGCAGTCGTCGGGCCCGGCGGGGAAGGGGTGCTCCGGGGCCAGGCGGTAGTCCACGGTCACCACGGCCAGTCGGGCTTCGACGGCCAGGCTCCAGAGCGTCTCGTCCTGCCCGTCGGCCGAGCCGAACGTCCAGCCGCCGCCGTGGATGTGCAGGTACACGCCGTCGACGTGCTCCGGCCGGAACACCCGGACCTTCACCCCGGACGGGAGGACGCGGTCCTGGCCCTGGGGCAGTCGCACCGGGGGCGTGTCGCCGCCGAGCCGGTTGCGTCGCAGGTGCGCTATCAGGGCCGCGTCGGGCGCCTGTCCGCGCGGGGGACGGAGGGCGGCGGCGGCCTCGAACTGCTCGTTGAAGGCCAGGGTCTCGGCGAGGCAGTCCTCGTCTGTGATCGTCATGAGTCGATCATCGCGACCGTTCGCGACAACGGCCTGTCACCCTTTTTCGGTGACCTGCGTCACAGAATCCATGAAAACTATCGAATCTACTACGGTCGCATCCATGGAGAGAGAAAGCGATGCCCGGGTCGCCGCGACCGAGCCGCGTATGCCCCTCGACACCAAAGTGGTCATCTGGGCCTTCTGCGGTGCGGCCGGCGCCGGCCTCGGCTTCGCCGTCCCCTGGCTGCTGCAGTTCGCCGCCGAGCACCCGGTCCCGTACGCCGACACCGTGAAGTTCCTCGGGTCCTTCGACTCCCCGGCCATGGTGATCGGCCGACCTGCGGTGCTGGCCGTCATCGGCCTGGTGATCGGGCTCTTCCTCACGTACCACAGCGCCACGCTGCGGATCACGGACGAGAGCATCACCGTCATCGAAGGCGACGACATCCGTGTCATCGCGCGTGACCAGGTCGGCGGCGTGTTCCGCAAGGGCGGCAAGGTGCGGATCGAATCGCCGGTCGGCCGTGTGCTGTTCGACGACGACGTCGAAGGCGGGAAGGCCGTCATCGCCGAGGCCTTCCGCCGCCACGGCTACCCTTGGGAAGGCGCCTGCGCCGCACCCGGGCGTGCGTGATCGAGAACCGAGGTCTCCCGTTGTCCGAATACAAAGCCGCGCCGCGGACGGTCGTCGAGGCCTGCTTCGATCCGCAGGGCACCGCCTCCCTCGACTACGTCTACGACGTCGCCGCCGCAGCCGGACTGTCGGACCAGCCGGTACGGCTCGCGATCCGCAGGCTGGAGGCGGCGGGCGTCCTGCGGCAGGAGGGGCGGGGCCGGAAGGGCCGCCTGCTGCTGACCGATGCGGGCAGACTCCGGGCCGACACGGACGTCCGGTTCATCGCGCTCGCCTATGCGCAGGACGCCGGCCTCGCCCCCTGGGACGGGCTCTGGCGGCTCTACACCTTCTCCGTCCCCGAGCAGCGCCGACCGGAACGCGACGCCCTCCGTACGGCGTTGACCCGATTGGGCGCCGTCGCGCTCGCGCCCGGTGCGTATGTCAGCCCGCACGACCTGCTGGAGGAGCTGGTCGGTGAGACCTCGGAGACGACGGTCGGTTCGTACCTGATCGCGGCGGAGGCCACCCGGCTGACCGGCCCGGGGTTCACCGATGCGGTCTCCATCGCGGAGCGGCTCTGGCCCGCAGCCGAGACGATCGAGGCCTACCAGCCGCTCACCGCCGCGCTCGACGACGAATCGCTCGGAACTGACGGCAGTTCCGTCGAACTCGTCGCCACCGCGCTGAGCCTGGCCGAGGCCTTCAGCCAGGCGATGGAGGACGACCCGCTGCTGCCACCGGAGTTGAGGCCCGCCCCGTGGCCACCGTCGCAGCTCCGGCACGAGTTCCAGGAGCGGTGGACGGCGATCCGGAGGCAGGCGCCGGACCTCTCCCTCTTCCGCGCCTACGACATCCCCGAGGAGCCTTCGGCCTGGGCCGATCCCCTCGGCCGCCTGCGGAGCCGAATGAGGACGGCCGCGAGGTGGGGCGCCGGGGTCAGCGGGGCGGGATGATCCCGGTCAGCCACTTGAAGGTCGGGACGACCAGCGGCTTCCAGGTCGACGTCAGGTGCGCACCGGTGGTCTCGAACGGCGTGACGGTGGTCGGGCTCTTCGCCGCCTGCTGGAGGGCGGTCGCGTCCTCCAGCCCGTCGCCCCGCTTGCCGGTCACGTAGAGCGCGACGTTCGGCGGCGTCGGGGCGTGGGTGAGGATGTAGAGCGGGTTGGAGGTCTCGCGCAGCTTCGGGTCCTTGGCGGTCAACGAACTCGGTTCGCCGGCCGGGTTGTTGTAGCCGGACATGCTGATCGCGGCGCGGTAACGGTTCGGGTGGGCGAGCGCGAGGCGCAGGGCGCAGTGGGCGCCGGCCGAGTAGCCGGACAGGGCCCAGCGGTCCGGGGTGGCGTCCGCCCGGAAGTTGTCCACGATCATCTGCGGGACGTCCCGCGAGAGCCAGGTCTCGGCGTTGACCTTGCCCGGCACGTCGGCGCACCCGGTGTCGGTGTTGCCGAGGAGGGTGACGCGCGGCGAGACCAGGATGAACGGCGTGACCTGCCCGGACTTCATCAGCGGTTCGAGCTGCCCGGTCACGTCCATGGTCTGGCCGAACCAGGCGCTGGAGGATCCGGGGAACCCGGCGAGCAGTTCGACCACCGGGAAGGTCTTGTCCTTGTAGGCGGGATCGTCGTACTGCGGCGGAGTCCACACCAGGACCTCGCCGTCGACGCCGGAGAACCGACCCTTGAGGTCGGCCTGCTTCACATTCCTGGGCACGGCGTCCGAGTCGGGCGCGTGGAAGGCCTGCGGCACCTTGGGCGCGGGGCTGCCGGAGGGGCCCGTGGCGGCGGCCTGGTCCCCGGCCAGGCCCTCGTCCTTCGGAGGTACGGGCACGGCCCGGACGTGGCTGGAGGTGCCCAGCAGGTCGCCCCAGTTGTCGTAGAGCTGGTTCTCGTTGTTGACGATCACGAAGACCATGGCCACGGCGGTGAACTGGCAGAGCAGCACCGTGCCGAGGTACGAGAGCGCGCGCAGCGGCGTGCGCCGCTGTTCCGCGGTCCGCGACCGCCCGAAGAAGGTGCCTCCGCCCAGCCACTGCGCCATGGCCAACCCGATGGAGGCCACGAACAGAACTATCGTGAGGATGAGGAAGGGAGTGCCCGTCAGATTCATTGCGCTCGGAGCCGGTTTCTGTGCCAGCCGGGCCCGCATACCCGGTCACAGGGGAGACTTCCGAGAACTGCCGTTCGGTTGCCTCCTCCTGGGAATTCCCTGGGAACGCCCTTTCCGGAGTGTCATCTGTCGGGTGGAACCTGTCCGCCGCTTCTAAAATCCGTTGGTCCGACTTCCAGGCCGAGTCCGACAATCGCCGGATGACCGATGCACAGATCGACCGGGATCGCCTCCGCGCGGCCCGGCGAGCCAGCGAGCGCTTCTTCTCCGGAGCCCGCCCGGCCACCGTCCACGAGCGCCTCACCACCCTCGCCGCCGCAGTCGACCCGGACCTCTACCCCGACGTCTACGGCAACGGCGGCCCCGTCGGGGAACTCGAAGAACGCACCGCCGCGCTTCTCGGCAAGGAGGACGCGGTCTTCTTCCCCACCGGCACCATGGCCCAGCAGGTGGCCCTCCGCTACCACGCGGAGCAGACCAACAACCGGGCTGTCGCCCTTCACCCGCTCAGCCACATCGAGCGGCACGAGCGCCACGCCCACACCCAGCTCACCGGTCTGCGCGGCCTCTGGCCCACCACCGAGCAGCGCCAGCCGACCCCCGAGGAGCTCCGTGCCCTCGGTGAGCCCTTCGGCACCCTGGTGGTCGAACTCCCGCTGCGCGACCCCGGCTTCCTCCTCCCCACCTGGGAGGAACTGGCCGAACTCACCGCAGCCGCCCGCGAAACCGGCGCCCGGGTGCACTTCGACGGCGCCCGGCTCTGGAACACCACCGCCCACTTCGGCAAGCGGCTCGACGAGATCGCCGCCCTCGCAGACACCGTCTACGTGTCCTTCTACAAGGACTTGGGCGGCATCAGCGGCGCCGCTCTCGCCGGGGACAAGGCGTTCACCGCCTACGCCCGCACCTGGCGCCACCGCTACGGCGGCCAGCTCTACCAGCAGTGGCCCGCCGCCCTCGCCGCACTCTCCGGCCTGGACACCGTGCTCCCCCGGCTGCCCGGTCACCTCGCCCACGCCAGGACCCTCATCCCGGCCCTGGCCGCCCTCCCCGGCGCCCGCCTCCACCCGGAGGTGCCACCCACCCACGAGTTCCAGCTCTGGCTGCCGCACTCCGCGCAGGCCCTGAACAAGGCCGTCCTCGCCCTCGCCGAGGGAGAGAGGATCTGGTTCGTCCCAGAGTGGACCGACGCCGCCCCCGGCCTCGCCATGGCCGAGGTGAGCCTCGACGGCCCGGCGCAGGACTGGACGGCCGAGGAGGTCACCGAACTCGGCCTGCGCTTCCTGGAGTTGGTCGCCGCCGCCGAGAACGGAACCCTCACCGACTGAAGGCCGGCATCCCGGCGCCCGGCTCGACGACCCGGGCGCCGCGGTCCGGCCCTTGACCACGACCACCGGCACCCCGCCCGAAAACGATCGCGGTCCGGTAGAAAGTGGACGTGAAGATCAAGGGTGTTACCTATGACGTGGGCACTCCGACCGTCGACGGCTCGGTCACTCGACCGGATCTCGCGGTGGTGACGATGCGACAGGAGCTGGCCGCCATCGCCGGCGAGCTGCACTGCACCGCGATGCGGATCACTAACGCTCGCCGCTCCGGGGCAGGACGGGCTTCACGTCCAGGATCGGCGTGCCGTCGATGGCCTCCAGGCCACTGACCCGGATCCGCGGGCCGTCCACGGCGAGGACGGTGACCCGGTGCAGGCCGATCGGGTTGGGGCGGTCGGGCGAGCGGGTGGCGAAGACGCCGGTCTCCGGCCGGGCGCGGTCGCCGCGCGGGTGGACGGCGAGCACCTCACGGTCGGCCCGGTCGAGCCAGGTCAGCAGCAACACCTCCTGCCCGGCCGCCAGGTCCCGCAGCCCCCGCTCGACCGAGGGGCCGAACACCAGCCAGGCGTCCGGCCCGCCCTCGTCCCCCTGTTTGGGGGCGCCCGCCCGGTCCGTCAGCGGCGACTCCACCCGGCCGATCGCCCGTACCCGGTAGTGCTGGTCCGCCATCACGGTCTCTCCTCTGTTCGGTGTCGGATCCGGCTCCGCCGCCGGGGAACCGAGGCCCGCAGCCGGCGGATCGCCCGCAGCAGCTCCGTCCGGTGCTTCGCGGACTTCACCCAGGCCGGCAGCTTCTCCAACAGGCTCGTCGGAAGGCCCCGCGTGGTGTCCCGCTCGCGCAGCCCGGCCGCGATGTAGCCCTCCAGCAGATCGAGGTGGGCGTGGTTGTACGCCCACAGCCGCCGCCCGCCGCAGCAGTCGGCGACCAGCCACAGCGATAGCCCGAAGTACGGGTCGACGGGCGCGCCGTAGCCCCGGCCGCCCTGGAACTCGTCCCGGGCGTGCCCGCAGCCGCCGCACCGCAACCGCCGACGAGAGCGCACCCACCCGGCGTGCGTGCGCTGCTCGCTCACGCCGCCCAGCCGTGCCAGCACGACGGCGCAGCCACCGCAGCGCGGGCAGCGGACCAGCACCTCCTCGGCGAGGTCGTACACCTGGACCCCGGGGTCGGTGAACCGGCCCTCCATCGCACCCCTCACGCCGCCGATCATTCCGTCCGTCCGATCATCGCACCAGCCCATCGACGACCCGTTCCAGAAACCCGGTGGGCCACCCCAGGGGCTTTGTGTCAGAATGACGATATGAGCGAGCAGCATGTGGGGGACCTTGCCGACGTCCGCAACCGCGAGGACCTGGCCGCCCTGATGGCCACCGGGGCCCGGCCGAAGTGGGTGATGTTCTGGGGCCACACCCCGCGCAAGGGCGGCGGAATCCGGCAGGAGTGCCTGAGCCAGTGGTGGCCCGGGCGGTTCACCGTCGACGGGGTGACGTACGCGTCCGCCGAACACTGGATGATGGCCGGCAAGGCCCGGATGTTCGGGGACGAGGCCATCGAGCAGCGCGTCCTGGAGGCCCGTACGCCCGCCGAGGCCAAGAAGCTCGGCCGGCTGGTCGAGGACTTCGACGAGCAGACCTGGACGGCCGGCCGGTTCGAGCTGGTCGTCGAGGGCAATGTCGCCAAGTTCGGCCAGGACGAGGCACTGCGCGAGTACCTGCTGGGCACGGGCGGCCGGGTGCTGGTGGAGGCCAGCCCGCTGGACCGGGTCTGGGGCATCGGGCTCGCCTCGGACGACATCCGCGCCGAACGCCCGCTGGAGTGGCGGGGGTTGAACCTGCTCGGCTTCGCGCTGATGGAGGCTCGGACTCGGCTGGCGCAGTGAGGCCGGTCATCCCCCTGCTGGACGGGACGGTGGTGGTCTCGACCGTCGCCGCCCTGCTACTGGCGCCCGGCGCGCTGCGCCGGGAGCCACGCCCCGGACGCGAAGGGCGCTTCGGGCCGGAGGGGGCGCTCGCGCTCGTCGTGGCACTCATCTTCCTGAACCAGGCGCTCGTCGCGGTCTACGTCCAGCGGGTGAAGGGCGGGAGCACCGCGTTCATCACCCGCTACCTGCCGCCCGGGTGGTTCGACGTACCGCGCCTGGACCGCCTCGCCGCGCACTTCCCGGCACCGGAGCTGCTGGCTCCGTCCGTGCTCCGGGTGCAGGCCTTCCTCGAACTCCCGCTCGTGCTGCTGACGTTCGTCGCCGTACTGCGGCGGCTGGACCGGCGGCTGTACGTCCGGGTGGCCCGCTCGCCGCTGATCCCACTCGCGGCCGCCTCGTACACGGTGGCGTTCTGCGCGGTGGAGTGGGACCTGCGGAATCCGTACACGGTGGACGACATCCTCCTACGGGTGCTCTCCGGAGCCGTCACACCGGTGCTGATCTCCTCGCTGGCGAGGCGCGAACCCGCCGAGCACCGGCCCCCGCGCAGCCCGCTGCTGTTCGCGCTCGACCTGTGGGCGTACGGGCAGTTGATGCTGGTGCTGTACGACACCGTGCTGCTCTACGACCTGGCCCGGATCGGCGGGCATCTGCCGTCCGCCGTAGCGGCGTTGACCGTTCTCGCGGCCACCCGACTCGTCGAGCGCCGGGTACCGTCGCCGACCGGCCCCCGGGTCGCCGCGCTCACCGGGACGATCGGACGGGCGCTCGCGCTCTTCCTCGTCCCGGCCCTGGCGATCCGCTACGCCGGCACCTTCGGCACGCCCCGACTCGCCGGTGTCGCAGGCCTGGTCGTGCTCGGGGCGGCGGTTCGGCGCGACACCCCGCGGCTGCTCCCGGCGGCCCTGGCGGGTGCGGTCGTCGGCTACGCCGTGGCGCGGATCGCCCCCGGCCCGTACTACGAGGCGACCCTCCTGCGGAGCGCGACCGGCGCACTTCTCGCAACGGCCGCCCTCTGCGCGCTCCTTGACACCACTCGCACACGACTGGTCGTGCGCTCTTAACTCCCCAGCCACATAACGACGCCAGGATGTCCCACAGTCAGGGTCTGGATGGACAGGTTGGGGCGATCATGCGCATGCGGCCGACGGCACAATCCACAGGCCAGCAGCCGGAGGGCGAGCACCATGCCGCCGAACTCCGGGCGGAACTGGACGAGTTACTCCGCGCGAGCCGCTACGCGAGTCAACGCGAACGGCGGTTGAACGAGGCGATACGCGCGACCCCGGGCCGCCACCGCCCGGACGGGGACCTGCTGCGACAGCTCGCCCAGGCCCGCACCCTCCGCGCGGGCCTGGGCGCCCGCTGCCTCCAACTGAGCGACCAGCTAGAGGAGTTGGAGATCAAGCTCAGACACCGGCAGCATCCCCACGGGGAGCCGGAACCCCAGCCGAGGCAGACCCCACCGCCACCCCCCAGCCGGCCCGACCTCGGCGGCCTCACCGAGCGGATCACCACCCTCCACCGCACCGGCGCCCTCCCCGAGGCCGAAGAGCTGCTGGACCAGGCCGCCGCCCTCCTCGCCCCCGCCGACGCCGCCCTCCTGGTCGGCATGCTCTCCCGGCGCGGCCCGACCGGCGTCTCACTCCACCTCGCCCGGACGGCCGCCCGGGGCGCCCCCGACCACGCCGTCGCGGTGCTGGCCGAGCTGCGCGAACTGGGGCTGGCGGAGGAGGCGGCGGAGCTGTTCCACGCCTTCTGGGCCTACCCGGCGGCCGCGATCCCCGATCTCCTCGGGGCCCTGGAGCGGGCCGGCCAGCACGCCGACGGCGCGACCCTGCTCTGGGAGTGGGGCTCCGCCCCGACGCCCGAGCTGACCTCCCTCGCCGCCTGCCTCCAGCAGCACGGCCGCCCCGCCGACGTCCGCACCCTGCTCCGCCAGGCCGCCGGCCGCCCCACCGCCGACCTCGCCGACCTCGCCGCCGAGCTCCCGCCCGCGCTCGTCACCCTCCTGCTGAACGAGCTGGCCGCCCTGCGGCCACCCGTCGAACTGGTCCGCCTGGCCGCCGCCCTGGACGGCACCCCGGAACTCTACGGCCAGTTACTGGCGGCCCTCCTCGCCGACGAGCCCCGCCACCGCACCACCCTCGCCGCCCTCCGCATCGCCGGCCTGCCGACCGCCCCGCCCGCCGCCCCGCGCTCCCGCTGGGGCCGGCGATAAGGGGAGCCTCCCGGCCGACGGGCGCCGCAACGGCAAGGAGCCCCCGCCGCCCCTGCGATCAGGGCGGACGGGGGCTCCCGGAGCCGGAGGAACCGACCTAGCAGCCGATGAGGCGCGCGCCCAGGTACGCCTTCACCTGGTCGAGCGACACGCGCTCCTGCGACATGCTGTCGCGGTCGCGGACGGTCACCGCGTTGTCCTCAAGGGTGTCGAAGTCGACCGTCACGCAGAACGGCGTGCCGATCTCGTCCTGGCGGCGGTAGCGCTTGCCGATCGCGCCGGCGTCGTCGAACTCGACGTTCCAGGCGGTGCGCAGGTCGGCGGCCAGGCCGCGGGCCTTCGGGGAGAGGTCGGCGTTGCGGGACAGCGGCAGGACGGCGACCTTGACCGGGGCCAGGCGCGGGTCGAGCCGCATGCCGACGCGCTTCTCCATGACGCCCTTGGCGTTGGGCGCCTCGTCCTCGAAGTAGGCGTCGAGCAGGAAGGCCAGCATGGCGCGGTTGAGGCCGGCCGCCGGCTCGATGACGTACGGGAAGTACTTCTCGCCGGACTCCTGGTCGAAGTACTTCAGGTCCTGACCGGACGCCTCGCTGTGCACCCGCAGGTCGTAGTCGGTGCGGTTGGCGACGCCCTCCAGCTCGGAGAACTCGGAGCCGCCGAAGTTGAAGCGGTACTCGATGTCCACCGTGCGCTTGGCGTAGTGGGACAGCTTCTCCTTCGGGTGCTCGAAGAAGCGCATGTTCTCGGTGCGCAGGCCGAGGTCGACGTACCAGTCCCAACGCTGCTGGAGCCAGTACTCGTGCCACTGCTCGTCCTCGCCCGGCTTGACGAAGAACTCCATCTCCATCTGCTCGAACTCGCGGGTGCGGAAGATGAAGTTGCCGGGGGTGATCTCGTTCCGGAAGCTCTTGCCGGTCTGGGCGATGCCGAACGGCGGCTTCCTGCGCGCGGTGGTCTGGACGGCCTTGAAGTTGGTGAAGATGCCCTGGGCGGTCTCCGGGCGCAGGTACGCCAGGCCGGCCGCCTCCTCGGTGACGCCGAGGTGGGTCTTCAGCATGCCCGAGAAGTCCTTGGGCTCGGTGAACTGGCCCTTGGTGCCGCAGTCGGGGCAGTTGACGTCCTTGAGGCCGTTCGGCGGCGGGAAGCCGTGCTTGGCCTCGTACTTCTCCTCCAGGTGGTCGGCCCGGTGGCGCTTGTGGCAGGACATGCACTCGGTCAGCGGGTCGTTGAAGGTGGCGACGTGGCCGGAGGCCTCCCAGACCTCGCGGGCCAGGATGACCGACGAGTCGAGTCCGACGACGTCCTCACGGGCCTGGACCATCGCACGCCACCACTGGCGCTTGATGTTCTCCTTGAGCTCGACACCCAGCGGTCCGTAGTCCCAGGCGGCACGCGTGCCGCCGTAGATCTCGCTGCAGGGGTAGACGAAGCCACGGCGCTTGCTCAGGCTGACGATCGTGTCGATCTTGTCGGCGGCCACAGTGCTCTCTTCAGTACGTACGGCACGGTCAGGGCACGGCTGGTTGCGCGTACCCGAATACCTCAGGTTACCGGCCGGATGGGTACGGGGTTCAAATCGGTATCGTCCGCCCTCCCCCACCCATCGCCACCTGCCGTTCACCCATCCGAGTGAGTTGACAATCATTTCCACTTGAGATGAGAATGATTGTCATGATGATCGGACGACCTGCCCGCACCTCCATAGCCCTGGCCGCCACCGCCCTCACCGCTTCCCTGGCCCTCACGGCCTGCGGCGGCAGCAGCAGCGCCAAGGGCACGGACGGCAAGCTGAACGTCGTCGCGTCCTTCTACCCGATGGAGTTCCTGGCCCAGCAGATCGGCAGGGACCACGTCTCGGTCACCGACCTCACCGCCCCCGGCGTCGAGCCGCACGACCTGGAGCTCACCGCCAAGCAGGTCGCCGGCGTCCAGAAGGCCGACGCGATCGTCTACCTCAAGGGCCTGCAGCCCACCGTCGACCAGGCCGTCGACCAGTCCGGCAGCAAGCACAAGATCGACGCCACCGCCGCCAGCCCGCTGGTCGACCACCACCTCGACGGGGACACCGAGGAAGCCGACGGCCACAAGCACGAGGGCCCGGCCGGCGACCCGCACATCTGGCTCGACCCGTCCCGCTACGCCGCGATCGCCAAGAGCGTCGGCGACGGGTTCGCCAAGGCCGACCCGGCGCACGCCGACGACTACAAGAAGAACACCGACGAGCTGGTCACCGAGCTCACCGCCCTGGACCAGGACTTCCGCAACGGGCTGAAGGACACCAAGACCAAGACCTTCGTCACCAGCCACGCCGCCTTCGGCTACCTCGCCGACCACTACGGCCTCACCCAGGTCGCCATCAACGGCGTCGACCCGGAGTCCGATCCCACCCCGGCCCGTCTCGCCGAGGTGCAGAAGGCCGCCAAGGACAACGGCGTCACCACGATCTTCTTCGAGACCCTGGTCAGCCCCAAGCTCGCCGACACCGTCGCCAAGGACCTCGGCCTCAAGACCGCCGTCCTGGACCCGCTGGAGGGCGTCAAGGACCCCTCCAAGGACGACTACCTCTCCGTCATGAAGCAGAACCTGGCCAACCTCCAGGCCGCCCTCAACGCGAACGCCACCAGCTGACAGGACGCAGCACCATGACCCACCCGATACCCCCGGCCGTCCGCCTCCGTGACGCCGTCGCCTCGCGCGGCGGCCGGCCGGTGCTGCGCGGCGTCGACCTCACCGTGGAACCCGGCGAGGTCGTCGCCCTGCTCGGCGCCAACGGCTCCGGCAAGTCGACCACCGTCAAGGCCGTGATCGGCTCGGTGCCGCTGGAGCAGGGCACCCTGGAGCTGTTCGGCAACCCGTACGGCTCCTTCCGCGCCTGGCACCGGATCGGGTACGTCCCCCAGCGCACCACCGCCGCCTCCGGCGTCCCGGCGACGGTGCGCGAGGTGGTCTCCACCGGACGGCTGGCGCAGCACGGGCTACTGCCCTTCCGCCGCAAGGACCGCGAGGCGGTGGACCGCGCGCTGGCCGCCGTCGGCATGCTGGACCGGGCCGGGGACGGCGTGGCCGACCTGTCCGGGGGCCAGCAGCAGCGGGTACTGATCGCCCGCGCCCTGGTCGCCACCCCCGACCTGCTGATCATGGACGAGCCGATGGCCGGCGTGGACGCCGCCAGCCAGCAGGTGCTCGCCGACACCCTGCGCGCCGAGGTCGGCCGCGGCGCCTCCGTCCTCCTGGTCCTGCACGAACTCGGGCCGCTGGAGCCGCTGATCGACCGCGCCGTGGTGCTGCGGGACGGCTGCGTCGCCCACGACGGCCCGCCCGTGCCCAACACCGGCCTGCACGCGCTGCCCGGCCACGACCACGTCCACCCGCACGCCGACCTCACCCCGCCGAGGCTGCTCGCATGACCGAGATGCTCTCCTACGACTTCATGCAGCGCGCCCTGCTCGCCGCCGTGCTGGTCGGGATCACCGCCCCCGCCGTCGGCATCTACCTGGTGCAGCGCCGCCAGGCCCTGATGGGCGACGGCATGGGCCACGTCGCGATGACCGGCGTCGGCCTCGGCTTCATCTTCCAGACCAGCCCGGTCTGGATGGCCGTGCTGGTCTGCGTGCTCGGCGCGGTCACCATGGAGCTGGTCCGCTCGCGCGGCAACCAGCGCGGCGACATCGCCCTCGCGATGCTCTTCTACGGCGGCATGGCCTGCGGCAAGCTGCTCGTCTCGCTCTCCGCCCAGGCCGGGGCCGGCTCGCTGGAGAGCTACCTGTGGGGTTCGATCCTCACCGTCGCCCCCGAGGACCTCGCCGCGATCGCGGCGCTCGGCGCGGTGGTCGTCGCGGTCACCGTCGGCCTGCGCCGCCAGCTCTTCGCGATCTGCCAGGACGAGGACTTCGCCCGGGTCACCGGCGTACCGGTGCGCACCCTCAACCTGCTGCTCGCGGTGATGGCCGCGGTCACCGTCACGGTCGCCATGCGGGTGGTCGGGCTGCTGCTGGTCAGCGCCCTGATGGTGGTCCCGGTGGTCGCCGCCCAGCAGCTCACCCGCTCCTTCGCCGCCACCCAGGCCGCCGCCATCGCGCTCGGCGTGGTGGTCTCGCTGGCCGGCGTCACCGGCTCCTACCACCTCAACGTGCCGTCCGGCCCGGCCATCGTGCTGCTCGCCATCGCGGTCTTCGCGGTGTTCAGCGTGATCGCCGCGCCGCTCGCCCGGCGCCGCCACCGCCGGGGCGGCGACGCCGATCAGGGACCGAAGGTCTGCGACGTCCAAATCCCCGACCAAATCGCGGAAAAGACTTCCTCCGGTACGACCACCTCGGAGGGGCGGGCGGGGCTGGCACAATGAGGTGCGAGACGCCCACGACCCCAGGAGGACCCACGGTGACCACCGCAGGCCCGTCGCCGCGCGCCCGATCGACCCGGCAGCGTGCCGCCGTCTCGGCGGCCCTGGACGAGATCGCGGACTTCCGCAGCGCGCAGGAGCTCCACGACCTGCTCAAGCACCGCGGGGACTCCGTCGGCTTGACCACGGTCTACCGAACGCTCCAGTCACTCGCCGACGCCGGCGAGGTGGACGTGCTGCGCACCTCCGACGGCGAGGCCGTCTACCGCCGGTGCAGCAGCGGGCACCACCACCACCTGGTCTGCCGGCACTGCGGCGCGACCGTCGAGGTGGAGGGCCCCGCGGTGGAGCGCTGGGCCAACTCGGTCGCCGCCGAGCACGGGTTCAGCGACATCGCGCACACGCTGGAGATCTTCGGCACCTGCGCGGAGTGCGCGAAGAAGGCCTAGCGGCGGCCCGTGCGGGGGCAGCCCGTACGGACGAACGGCGAAGGGCCCGCGGGGATCGCTCCCGCGGGCCCTTCGCCGTACCCGGCGTCAGCACACCGGCGTCAGCACGGACGTCAGCGCTGGGCGGGCAGCCCCATCGACCCGGTGACGTCGTTCGGGATCGCCCCGCCGAAGCGCCGGTCGCGCATCGCGAACTGCTCGCAGGCGCGCCACAGGTCGCGGCGGTCGAAGTCCGGCCAGAGCACGTCCTGGAACACGAACTCGGCGTACGCGGACTGCCAGAGCAGGAAGTTGGAGGTGCGCTGCTCGCCGCTGGGGCGCAGGAAGAGGTCCACGTCCGGCATGTCCGGGTGGTACATGTACTTGGCGAGGGTCTTCTCGTTGACCTTCTTCGGGTCCAGCCGCCCGGCCGCGACCTCCTGCGCGATCGCCTGCGCCGCGTCGGCCAGCTCGGCCCGGCCACCGTAGTTGACGCACATGTAGAGCGTCACGGCGTCATTGCCCTTGGTCTGCTCCTCGGCGACCTGCAGCTCCTGCACGACGCTCTTCCACAGCTTGGGCATCCGGCCGGCCCAGCGGATCCGCACGCCCATCGCGTCCATCTCGTCGCGGCGGCGGCGGATGACGTCGCGGTTGAAGTTCATCAGGAACTTCACCTCGTCGGGCGAGCGCTTCCAGTTCTCGGTGGAGAACGCGTACAGCGAGATGTTCTTGACCCCGAGCTCGATCGCGCCCCTGAGGACGTCCAGCACGACGGACTCGCCGACCTTGTGGCCCTCGGTGCGGGGCAGCCCACGCTCCTTGGCCCAACGGCCGTTGCCGTCCATCACGATGGCGACGTGGTTGGGGACCAGCTCACCGGGGAGCTTCGGGGGCCGTGCGCCGCTGGGGTGCGGGGTCGGGGGAACGTACGCCCGCTGCTTGCCGCCGCCGAAGAGCCGTCGCGCTGCCATGTGCTCACTTCTCCACGTATCTCATCGAGCGGATGCCCCGCTCCAGGTGCCACTGCAGATAGGCCGCGACCAGGCCGCTGCCCTCCCGCCAGTACCGCGGCTCGCAGGCGTCGGCCGTCTGCCAGTCCCCTGACAGCAGTGCCCCGAGCAGTACCAGCGTCTCAGGGGAGGGTACGGCACATCCGGGCACTCGGCAGTCCGCGCAGAGCACCCCGCCCGCCGGGAGCGAGAAGAAACGGTTCGGCCCGTCCAGGCCGCACTTGGCGCAGTCCGTGAAGCTCGCGCCGTACCCGTTCACCGCGAGCGAGCGCAGCAGGAAGGCATCCAGCACCAGGTGCGACTCGTGCAGCCCGGCCGCCAGCGTGCGCAGCCCGCCCACCAGCAGCAGGTACTGCTGGACGGCCGGCTCGCCCTCGTTCTCGGCGAAGCGCTCGGCCGTCTCCAGCATCGCCGTGCCGGCGGTGTAGCGGCCGTAGTCGGTCACGATCGAACCGCCGTACGGGGCGATGGTCTCCACCTGGGTGCACAGCGGCAGCCCGCGCCCGACCAGTTCGCTCCCCCGGCTGAAGAACTGCACGTCCACGTGCGAGAACGGCTCCAGGCGGGCGCCGAACTTGGACTTGGTCTTGCGCACCCCGCGCGCCACCGCCCGCACCTTGCCGTGCTGGCGGGTCAGCAGGGTGATGATCCGATCGGCCTCGCCGAGCTTCTGCGCCCGCAACACGACGCCGTCGTCCCGGAAAAGACTCATGCGGTCCATTCTCCCCCAGCCGCGGGGGCGGCCGGGGCACCCGTCGTCGGGCAGCCGTGGTGCCCGCACCGGGGCCGTGGGGGAGGACCACTGCGATGCGGGTCACGGCGGGCCCGGAGGGGGGTCGGGCCCGTTTGTGGGGGATTCGAAAGGTCTACGGCCGGGACGGGTCCAGAGGGGGGTCTAGAGGTTCTCGTACGGCGCCCGGGTCGCCGCCTCCAGCAGCTCCGTGACCGCGGGCTGCGGCAGGTCCAGGCAGCGCCCGACCGCGACCAGCGCCTCGCGCTCCTCGGGCAGGTAGCGCCCGTCCGCCAGGGCGATCGCGGCGCCCTGCAGCAGCAGGCGCTCACGGCCCTGCCGGGCCAGGTGCGGGGCGAGCGGTTCGAGCACCGCGTGCAGCTCCACGGCGAGGCCGCCGGCCATCCCGTGGGCGTCGTACAGTTCGCCGCCGAGCCCGGACAACGCGGCGAGCGCGGCCAGCACCTGGGCCTCGCCGCAGTCCTCGAACCCGGCCTCGCGCACCGTCGCGCAGGCCGCCTCGCGGGCCGCCCGGTGGGCGGTGCCGCCGGCCGCCAGCAGGGCCAGCGCGACGGTGTACTGGCCGTCCCGCAGCATCCCGCCGAGGCGCACGCTGGTGGGCTGCTCCAGGGCCTCGACGCCGTACCGGCCGTGGCAGCCGGTGCACTGCACACTGCCGATCACCGGCCCGAGCGGGACCACCGGGGCCCCCAGGAGCCGCAGCCACCGCCGACCGTGCTGCCGGCGGTAGTTGCGGTCCCCGCCGCAGCCCGGGCAGAAGAAGTCACCGAGAACGTCAGTCCGCCACCGCGGGCGAACACCCCACAACCTGGTCACGGCGCCACTCCCCACACATGGCAGGCGGCCTGCACGACTATGGGCAGGTCACGCGACCGGACACCGAGGCCGTCCCACCGACCCGGCTTTCCGGTGGATCGATGTTGCCACGGTTACCGGCACGTGTCAGTACCCCGAACGGCTTCCGGCCCGAAAAAATGTGGCGGAGAACACAGCGCATGCCACACGCGGCGAAGGGCCGCCCCTGCGAACGACCCTTCGCGTACCACCCGTACGAATCACGCGCGCTGCGAACGGTTGACGGCGCTGATCATCGCCTTCAGCGAGGCCAGCACGGTGTTGCCGTCGATGCCCACGCCCCACAGCACCTTGCCGTCCACCGCGCACTCCACGTACGCGGCCGCCTGGGCGTCGCCGCCCTCGCTCAGCGCGTGCTCGGCGTAGTCCAGCACGCGTACGTCCACGCCGATCCGGGCCAGCGCGTCCGCGAAGGCCGAGACCGGGCCGTTGCCGGCACCGCTCAGGGTCACCGTCGCGCCGTCCACCACGGCCTCGGCGGTCAGCGCGTCCCGGCCGTCCTCGGTGGTCAGGGTGCGCGACCCGGTCAGCGACAGCCGGCCCCACGGGTTGGCCGGGGTCGGCAGGTACTCGTCCTCGAAGACCCGCCAGATCTCCGCCGGGGTGACCTCGCCGCCCTCGGCATCGGTCTTGGCCTGGATGATCCGGGAGAACTCGATCTGCATCCGGCGCGGCAGGTCCAGCTTGTGGTCGTTCTTCAGGACGTACGCCACACCGCCCTTGCCGGACTGGCTGTTGACCCGGATGACCGCCTCGTAGGTGCGGCCGACGTCCTTCGGGTCGATCGGCAGGTACGGCACGCCCCAGGTGTGCTCGTCCACCGGCACCCCGGCCGCCCTGGCGTCCGCCTCCAGGACGTCGAAGCCCTTCTTGATGGCGTCCTGGTGCGAGCCGGAGAAGGAGGTGTACACCAGGTCGCCGGCGTACGGGTGGCGGGGGTGCACCTCCATCTGGTTGCAGTACTCGGCGGTGCGGCGCACCTCGTCGATGTCGGAGAAGTCGATCTGCGGGTCGATGCCCTGCGAGAACAGGTTCATCCCCAGCGTCACCAGGTCGACGTTGCCGGTTCGCTCGCCCTGCCCGAACAGGCAGCCCTCGATCCGGTCCGCACCCGCCATGTAGGCCAGCTCGGCAGAGGCGACGGCCGTGCCGCGGTCGTTGTGCGGGTGCACCGACAGGCAGACGGACTCGCGGCGGGACAGGTGGCGCGACATCCACTCGAACTGGTCGGCCTGGACGTTCGGGGTGGCCCGCTCGATGGTGGCCGGCAGGTTCAGGATGATCTCGCGGCCCTCGCCCGGCTGCCAGACGTCCATCACCGCCTCGCAGACCTCCAGCGCGAAGTCCAGCTCGGTGTCCACGAAGATCTCCGGCGAGTACTGGTAGCCGAAGACGGTGTCGTCGCCCAGCAGCTTCTCGGCGTACTCCATCACCAGCCGGGTGCCGTCGACGGCGATCGCCTTGGTGGCCGCCTTGTCGTTGCGGAACACCACCCGGCGGAACAGCGGCGCGGTCGCGTTGTACAGGTGGACGGTCGCCCGCGGGGCGCCGACCAGCGACTCCACGGTCTTCTCGATCAGCTCCTCGCGGGCCTGGGTCAGCACCGAGATGGTGACGTCCTCCGGGATCGCCCCCTCCTCGATCAGCGACCGCACGAAGGCGTGGTCGGTGGCCCCGGACGACGGGAAGCCGACCTCGATCTCCTTGTAGCCCATCTGCACCAGCAGGTCGAACATCTTGCGCTTGCGGGCCGGGGACATCGGGTCGATCAGCGCCTGGTTGCCGTCCCGCAGGTCCGTGGAGAGCCAGCGCGGCGCCTTGGTGATCACCTTGTCCGGCCAGGTGCGGTCCGGCAGGTCGACGGTGCCGAACGGCAGGTAACGCCCGTACCGCATGCCCGAGGGCTGCTGGCGCACGGAGGCGGCGGTGATCGGGGTGGGCCGGTCGACGAAGGCGCGAGCGGCGGGGACGGACGCGGCGGAGGTCTGCTCGGTCATGGAGGTGACTCTCGGCTTCCTGTGGATGCGTGGTGCGGGGCGGGTCGGGATGGATCAACACCGACTGGCCGGCCTCTGCTGCCGCTCGCGATTCGCCATCGGATCGCCGTTTCCGCGCACAGCTCGTTCCCCGCGGCGAGGGAGCCGGCCCCTGGGGACTACAGGCCCTCGACGCGGCAGCTAAGAAGAAGCAGCCCGTTGCGCATGATGCCCCAGCGTAACCCAGGGCCGCGCGCCCCCGAAGTGATCCGGGCTTCCGTTCCACTCCTTGAGACGCCGACCGGTCATGCCAAAAGTGATGACAACCGGTCACCGAGGCCTCACCCTGGGCCACATGACCATGACTGCCGGAGTCCCGCTCTGCGCGATCGTCCCGCCGTACGTCCTGGACCGCCTCGCCGAGGCCGGTCACGAGCCCGCCGTCCGCTCCCTCGCCCTCGACGCCGCCCACCGCGCGGCCCGCCTCGCCTCTCCCCCGCCGGTCCCCGCGAACCCGGGCCTCAACCGGGTGATCGCCGACGCCGGCCACAACCAGCGGCTGCCCGGCCGCACCGTCCGCACCGAGGGCCAGGCCCCGGCCGCCGACGCCTCCGTGAACCACGCCTACGACGGCCTCGGCGCCACCTTCGCGCTGTACGCCGACGTCTTCGGCCGCGACTCGATCGACGGCCAGGGGCTGCGCCTGGACGCCAGCGTGCACTACGGCCAGAACTACGACAACGCCTTCTGGAACGGCCAGCGGATGGTCTTCGGCGACGGCGACGGCGAGATCTTCGGCGACTTCACCGCCTGCGTCGACGTCATCGGCCACGAACTCACCCACGGTGTCACCCAGTTCACCGCCGGGCTGGAGTACCAGGACCAGCCCGGCGCGCTCAACGAGTCGATCTCCGACGTCTTCGGCTCGCTGGTCAAGCAGTACGCGCTGCACCAGAACGCCGCCGACGCCGACTGGTTGATCGGCGCCGGGCTGCTCGCCCCCGGGATCCAGGGCGTGGCGCTGCGCTCGATGAAGGCCCCCGGCACCGCCTACGACGACCCGCAGCTCGGCAAGGACCCGCAGCCCGCGCACATGCGGGACTACGTCCAGACCTCGGAGGACAACGGCGGGGTGCACATCAACTCCGGCATCCCCAACCACGCGTTCTACCTGCTGGCTTCCGCCCTCGGCGGCCAGGCCTGGGACCACGCCGGGCGGATCTGGTACGACGCGCTGACCGGCCGCCGGCTGCCCGCCGACGCCGACTTCACCGCCTTCGCCCGGGCCACCGTGGCCGCCGCCAAGGCCCGTTACCCCGACCAGTCCTCGATCGCGGACACCGTGACGGCCGCCTGGGCGCAGGTGGGGGTCAGCCCGGGCTGAACGATGCCTGTTCGAGGTGGGCCCCGGGCCCGTCCGGTGGGCTCCGTCGGATCGGGCGAGGGCCCGCCGGGCGGGCCCCGAAGGTCACGGTCCGGGAAAAGCGCCGCACCGGCCTTCCCTGCGTAGCACCATGGACACCATGCGTATCCAGGTGACCCGGACCGGCGGCCTCGCCGGAATCGTCCGCCACGCGGAGCTCGACACCGCCGAGCGCGTGGACGCCCCGCACGTCCACGCGCTCGCCCGCGAGGCCGTCGCCGGCGGGCTGCGCGCGCCCTCGTACGGGGTGCCGGACGGCTTCCACTACGAGATCACCGTCGACAGCCGGACGGTGTACTGCGCCGACCCCAAGCTCACCGACTCGCAGCGCGAGCTGGTGTCGCTGGTGCTGCGCGAGGGCGCGTGACCCCCGCGCGGCACCCGCGGGTGTGCGCTCGCGGCGTTGCCGGATCCCTCGTCAGAAGCCGAGCTTGCGCAGCTGCTTGGGGTCGCGCTGCCAGTCCTTGGCCACCTTGACGTGCAGGTCCAGGTAGACCGGGGTGCCGAGCAGCGCCTCGATGTGCTTGCGGGCGGTGCTGCCGACGTGCTTGAGGCGGGAGCCCTTGGCGCCGATGACGATGGCCTTCTGGCTCTGCCGCTCGACGTAGACGTTGGCGTGGATGTCCAGCAGCGGGCGGTCCGCGGGGCGGCCCTCGCGCGGCAGCATCTCCTCGACCACGACGGCCAGCGAGTGCGGCAGTTCGTCGCGCACGCCCTCCAGCGCGGCCTCGCGGATCAGCTCGGCGACCATGATCTGCTCGGGCTCGTCGGTGAGGTCGCCGTCCGGGTAGAGCTGGTCGCCCTCCGGCAGCAGCTTGGTGAGCAGGTCGGCGACCAGCTCGACCTGCTTGTCGCCGACCGCGGAGACCGGGATGATCTCGGCCCACTCGAAGCCCAGCTCGATCCCGAGCTGGTGGATGGCGATGAGCTGCTCGGCCAGGCGCTTGGAGTCGACCAGGTCGGTCTTGGTGACGATGGCGACCTTGGGGGTCTTCTTGATCCCGGCGATCTCCTTGGCGATGAACTTGTCGCCGGGGCCGATCTTCTGGTCGGCGGGGAGGCAGAAGCCGATCACGTCGACCTCGGCCCAGGTGGTGCGGACCAGGTCGTTGAGGCGTTCGCCGAGCAGGGTGCGCGGCTTGTGCAGACCGGGGGTGTCGACCAGCACGAGCTGGGCGTCCGGGCGGTGCACGATGCCGCGCACGGTGTGCCGGGTGGTCTGCGGGCGGTCGGAGGTGATCGCGACCTTCGTCCCCACCAGGGCGTTGGTCAGGGTCGACTTGCCCGCGTTGGGGCGGCCGACGAAGCACGCGAACCCGGAGCGGTACGAGGAGGAAGGGGCATTCATGGGCTCCATTCTCCCTGATCACCGGAGCCCCGCGGTCCGGGCCCGGGTTCAGGCGGCGCTCAGCCCTCGTCGTCGCCCCGCCCGATCAGCGAGAACACCACCAGCAGCACCAGGAAGCCGATCGAGCCCCAGAGCCAGGCCGGCGAGTCGGTCTCCTGCCATTTGCCCATCCCCATCACGAACAGCAGCAGCCCGGCGATGAACGCCAACGCCCCCATGCCCCAGTCCCCTCACCGAGTCCACTCCCCTGGTGAGATTATCGGCTGAGCACATGGGGGCGGTGCCCGCGCGGCACGGCCATGGGGGCAGTGCCCGCGGTACGACCCGCCGAGACCTCTCAGCGGGCCTCGGCCGACACCCGCAGCGTCCCGTCCGGCCCGGCCAGCAGCACCGGCGTCCCGGCCCCGCCCAGGTCCCGTACGGCGGCCAGGTCGGCCTCGGCCGGCTGCTCGGCCTCGCTCACCACGGCGGCCGCCTCCAGCGACTTCGCGCCGCTGGCCACCGCCATCGCCACCGCCGTCTGCAGCGCGCTCAGCTTCAGCGACTCCAGCGCGACCGTCCCGGCCACGTAGGTGCGACCGGTCTCGTCACGCACCGCGGCCCCCTCGGGCACGCCGTTGCGGGCGCGGGCCGAGCGGGCCAGGGTGATGATCTTCTTGTCTTCGGGGTCGAGCTCGACGATGTCACTCATGCCGCCGAGCATAGGCCGCCGCCCCGAGCCGAAGGACGCGCCGGTGCCGAAAGGGAGAAGCGACAAGCGGGGCACAAGCGCCGACCGTCGGCCCCGGATCCCGAGCGCCCGGAGGCGAGCGGGCGAGTAGCTGCGGATCAGTGGCCGACCGGGTGGGTCCGCCCGGGGTTGGGGTTCATGATCTTGACGAAGGTCTTCGGCCCGGAGGGCAACGGCTCCTCGCGCTTGATCCGCTCGCGCCAGAACGGGTTGTCGTGCGGCAGGTGACTGCTCACCCGGCCGTACATCCCGAAGGTGGTGATGACGATCCCGAACAGGAACGCGAACAGCACGTTCGACATCCGGAAGTTCAGGATGTTCGCGTCCGACCGCCCGAGCACCGCCAGCCCGTAGAAGCCGGAGAGCACGAACAGCACACCGACCACCATGTTGAGGTTGGATGCGAAGTTCCCGCCGATGACCGCCCCGAGCACCAGGATCGCGCCCACCACGATGGACAGGATGGCCAGCGCGCCGTTGGTCGACAGCCCGCCGATCTCGTCACCCCTCGTGTCCAGGAAGCTCGGGTGGTCGGCAAGCCCCAGGCTCCCGAACACGATCAGGAAGACCCCTCCGAGCCCCGCCCCGATCCGCCAGACCGTGACGAGCTTGTGGTCGACGGGCAGTTCGTCTTGCAGCTTCATGGCGACCTCCTGGGCTCGACCACGGCCTAGCTGTACGGGTGGCTCCCCTGCATGTGGGGTACCTCGTGCATGTAGAGCGAGCCGCACTGCTGGCAGCAGCGCAGCCCGGTGCCCCAGTCCTCCTCCGGCCGCGTCTCGACGTCGTCCGGCATGGTCCGTCCGCAGAGCGCCGTCGACAGGTCGCCGTCCCGCACCACGTGCCAGGACTTCACCCCGCCGGCCGTCCCCTGCGGGCCGTACTCCGCGCGAAGTTTGTGCGTCATGCCCTCCATGGTCGCGCGGCGGCCCCGGACCCGCTACTCGCCCGCGGTCTCCGCCGCCTCGGCCGTCCAGCGCACGGGCGAGGCGACCATCGAGCCGATCCGGTTGCGCCGCCCGGCCGAGGACTCGGCGGTCAGCAGGATGCCGGTCAGGCCGGTGTCGTCGGAGTCGGGCAGCGGGATCTCGCAGGAGGAACCGGGGATCGGCACCCGGCCGAGGTGCTTGGCCAGCAGACCGCCGACGGTCTCGACGTCCTCGTCCTCCAGCTCGATGCCGAACAGCTCGCCCAGGTCCTCCACCAGCAGACGGGCGGTGACCCGGTACGAGCCGTCGCCGAGGTCCTCGATCGGCGCGACCTCCCGGTCGTACTCGTCGGTGATCTCGCCGACGATCTCCTCCAGGATGTCCTCGATGGTGACCAGGCCGGCCGTGCCGCCGTACTCGTCGATCACGATCGCGACGTGCGAGCGGCGCTGCTGCATCTCGCGCAGCAGGTCGCCGGCCGGCTTGGAGTCCGGCACGAAGACGGCCGGGCGCATCACCGCGCCGACCTCCTCGGCCTCCGCCTCGCGGTTGATGTGGGTGCGGCGCACCAGGTCCTTGAGGTAGACGATGCCGACCACGTCGTCCTCGTTGTCGCCGACCACCGGGATCCGCGAGAAGCCCGAGCGCAGCGCCAGGGTGAGCGCCTGCCGGACGGTCTTGTGCCGCTCGATCATCACCAGGTCGGTGCGCGGCACCATCACCTCGCGCACGATGGTGTCGCCCAGCTCGAAGACCGAGTGCACCATCCGGCGCTCCTCGTCCTCGATCAGGTCGTCCTTCTCGGCGAGGTCGACCAGGGCCCGCAGCTCCGCCTCGGAGGCGAACGGCCCCTCCCGGTAACCCTTGCCCGGGGTGAGCGCGTTGCCGAGCAGGATCAGCAGCCGCGGGATCGGGCCGAGCACCGCGGCCAGCGGCAGCAGCACGAAGGAGGCCGCGGTGGTGGTGGAGATCGGGTGCTGACGCCCGATCGTGCGCGGCGAGACGCCCACCGCGACGAAGGACACCAGCACCATCACGCCGAAGGCCAGCAGCACGGCCTGCCAGGTCGGGTGGATGTTGCGCACGCACACCGCGGTGACCAGGACGGCCGCCGCCATCTCGCTGGCCACCCGGATCAGGGTCGCCAGGTTGAGGTAGCGGATCGGGTCGGAGGCGACGGTCAGCAGCCGCGCGGAGCCGCGCCGCCCGTTCCGTACGGCCTCCTCCGCCCGGAACCGGGAGACCCGGGAGATGCCCGCCTCGGCGCACGCGGCCAACCAGCCGAGCACGACCAGGGCCACGGCGCCGAGGATGAAGCTCGTACTCTCACCACTCACAGGGGTTCGGGCTCCGCGCTCAGTGGGTGGTGGGGGCCGGGGAGATGCCGCCGAGGCCGCGGCCCGCCCGCCAGTCGTCCAGGATGCGCTTCTGGAGGGCGAACATCTCCTCCTCTTCCTCCGGCTCCTCGTGGTCGTAGCCGAGGACGTGCAGCACGCCGTGGACGGTGAGCAGCTGCAGCTCCTCGTCCATCGAGTGCTTGGAGGGGGCCGCCTTGCCCTGCTGCTCGGCGACCTCGGGGCAGAGCACGATGTCGCCGAGCAGGCCCTGCGGCAGTTCCTCGCCCTCCTTGCCGGGACGCAGCTCGTCCATCGGGAACGACATCACGTCGGTCGGGCCGGGCAGGTCCATCCACTGGATGTGCAGCTCCTCCATCGCCGCACCGTCCACCAGGATCACGGACAGTTCGGACTGCGGGTGGATCCGCATCTTGTCCAGGGCGAAGCGGGCGACGTCGAGGATGGCTTCCTCATCGGCGTCCCAGCCGGACTCGTTGGCGATGTCGATCGACATGACGGGCTGTGTGCTCAGCTTTCGGTGCGATGGGACTGTCGGGGTGCGCGCGCCGCGGTCGTCTTACCGGGGCGCCGCTGGGCCGGCTTGCGGGCGGTCGGGGCGTTGTCCTCGACCTCCTGCCGGGCGTCCCAGCGCTCGTAGGCGTCCACGATCCGCCCGACCAGCTTGTGGCGGACCACGTCGTTGCTGGTGAGGACGGAGAAGTGGATGTCCGGCACGTCGGCCAGGATCTCCTGGACGACCTTGAGACCGCTACGGGTGCCGCTCGGGAGGTCGATCTGGGTGGTGTCGCCGGTGACCACCACCCGGGAGTTGAACCCGAGGCGGGTGAGGAACATCTTGATCTGCTCGGGCGAGGTGTTCTGGGCCTCGTCGAGGATGATGAAGGCGTCGTTGAGGGTGCGGCCGCGCATGTACGCGAGCGGCGCGACCTCGATGGTGCCGGACGCCATCAGGCGCGGGATGGAGTCCGGGTCGATCATGTCGTGCAGCGCGTCGTACAGCGGGCGCAGGTACGGGTCGATCTTCTCGTAGAGGGTGCCGGGCAGGAAGCCCAGCCGCTCGCCCGCCTCGACCGCCGGGCGGGTCAGGATGATCCGGTTGACCTCCTTGGCCTGCAGGGCCTGGACGGCCTTGGCCATCGCCAGGTAGGTCTTGCCGGTGCCGGCCGGGCCGAGGCCGAAGGTGATGGTGTGCTTGTCGATCGCGTCGACGTAGCGCTGCTGGTTGAGGGTCTTGGGGCGGATCGTGCGGCCGCGGTTGGACAGGATGTTCGCGGTGAACACCTGCGACGGGGCCGGGGAGTCCGGGTCCTCCTCCTGGCTGCGGAGCATGGCGATCGAGCGCTCCACGGCGTCCTCCGTCAGGGGCTGGCCGGTGCGCAGCACCAGCATCATCTCGCTGAAGAGCTTCTGCACGAGGGCGACCTCGGCACGGACCCCGGTGGCGGTCACCTCGTTGCCGCGGACGTGGATGTCGGCGGCGGGGAAGCCCTGCTCGATCACGCGCAGCAGCGAGTCCGCCGTGCCGAGCAGGGTGACCATCGGGTGCTTCTCGGGGATGACGATCCGGGCGCTCACGCGGCCGTCGTCGGCCGGTTCGGGGCGTGACTGTCCGTCGGTACGGGTCTGCGATGTGTCACTCATAGGTCGGCGCTGGGGCCTGCCTCATCCCATCCGTGGTGTCGTGTGCCGCTCGGTCTCTCCGGGGCACCAGGGTACGCCGCGAGCGTGATCGCTGCGGCGGGCGGCGGGGCCGCACCCGACGATGCTGCGGCAGATCGGAGGACGACGCGAGCCCTTTTCGTTCTTGATGGATGCGGCCTCGGGGTTTTTCGGTGCCGTTCACGGATGGCGGCGGGCGGGAACCGGCACCCGGGCGAGGTCGGCGGCGAGCACCAGCTCCCCGTCGAAGTGCTTGCGGGCGTCGGCCAGGTGCTGGCCGAGGTCCGGGTAGCGCTGGGAGAAGTGGGTCAGCACCAGGGTGCGCACGCCCGCCTCGGCGGCGGCCTTGGCGGCCTGGCCCGCGGTGAGGTGGCCGTGGTCCTCGGCGAGGTGGGCGTCGGCGTCGGTGAAGGTCGCCTCGACCACCAGCAGGTCGGCGCCCTCGGCGAGCCGGTACACGCCCTCGCAGAGCCGGGTGTCCATCACGAAGGCGAACTTCTGGCCGAGCCTGGGCTCGCTGACCTGGTCCAGGGTGACCGTCCGGCCGTCCACCTCGATCGCGCCCTCGTGCTGCAGCCGGCCCACCGCCGGGCCGAAGACGCCGAACCCGGCGAGCCGCTCGGGCACCAGGCGGCGGCCGTCCGGCTCGGACAGCCGGTAGCCGAAGGACTCCACGGGGTGGTCCAACCGGATCGCGTCCAGCGCGAAGCGGGCGCCGGGGGCGGGCAGCGGGCCCGGCTCGTCGATCGGCCGGGGCCGCAGCACGGCCGTCTCGTGGTACGCGGTGGCGTGCCGCAGCCGCTCGAAGTAGACCTCGCCGGAGGCCGGGAAGTAGACGTCGACCGGGTGCGGGACGCGGTCGAGGTTGATCCGCTGGATCACCCCGGCGAGGCCCAGGCAGTGGTCGCCGTGGAAGTGGGTCACCGCGATCCGGGTGATCTGGGTGGCCGAGACCCCGGCGTGCAGCATCTGCCGCTGGGTGCCCTCGCCGGGGTCGAAGAGCAGGCCCTCGCCGTCCCAGCGCAGCAGGTAGCCGTTGTGGTTGCGGTGCCGGGTGGGCACCTGGCTGGCGGTGCCGAGGACGACGAGTTCGCGCTGGGACACGTAGGTCAGACCATGCTCTCGGTCATGTGCGTGCCGCCGAGCAGGTGGACGTGGGCGTGGAAGACGGTCTGCCCGGCGCCCGCACCGGTGTTGAAGATCAGCCGGTAGTCCTCGATGCCCTCGTCCCTGGCCACCGCGCCCGCCTCGGCGAGCAGTTCGCCGGCGATCTCCGGCTCGGCCGCGGCCAGCGCGGCGGCGTTCGGGTAGTGGACGTGCGGGATGACCAGGACGTGCATGGGGGCCTTGGGGGCGATGTCGCGGAAGGCGAGGGTGCGCTCGGTCTTGCGCACCACGGTCGCCGGGATCTCGCCCGCCACGATCTTGCAGAACAGGCAGTCGGGCTGCGGCTCGCCGGCCATCGGCTTCTCCTCGCGTCAGTGGGTTCGTGGGCCGTACGGGCGCAGCCTAGCCGAGCCGTCCGACCGCTTGCTGATACTCCTGCAGGTGCTTCCAGCGCACCGAGCGCATGCCGACGATGTCCCCTTCCGACACCTCGAAGTCCTCGGAGAGGAAGACGACCGCCAGATAGACGAAGCCGAGCAGCCAACGCCGGGTTAGCCGCCACGTGTTGGGGCGCATGACGCGCTTTCGGCGCACCACCCGCATGGCCAGGATCCCCTTGCCCACGCTGAAGCCGGTGAGCCGGGCGAGCACCACCTGGTTGAGGAACGAGGCGAGCAGGCCGACCCCCAGCAGCGTCACGAAGTAGGGCACCGCCGGGCCGCTGCTGTGGTGGACGGCGTGGCCGGCCGCGTGCGCGACCGGCTTGGGGCGGCTCGCCGCGTCAGCGGCGTTGGCGGCGGCGAAGCCGAGGCCGACCGCGAGGACGAAGTCGAGCACGATCGCCAGGAAGCGCCGACCGCCGCCCGCCTCCTTGGGACACGGCGGGAGCGCGGGCTGCGCCTGTGGGTAGGGGCTCTGGCCGTGCGGCGGGTACGGGTTCCGGCCGTACGGCTGCGGCGGCTGGGCGTACGGCTGGGGCTGCGGCGGCTGGGCGTACGGCCCCTGCGCGTACGGGTTCGGCCCGTAGCCGTTCTGCGGCGGCTGCTGCCCGTAGCCGTTCTGCGGGTACTGCGGCGGCGGATAGCCCTGCGCCATGTGCTCCCCCGTGAGCTGTCGATCAAGATCCCGATCAAGGACAGCCCCGCATCCTACCCAGGCCCCGGAGCGGGGAGTCGGCCCCACCGACTTCCCGCTCCTCACCTTCACATCGTCACGCCCAGGGCAGCGGCGGCGCCGTCCGGGCCGGGGTCTGCGCCAGGGCCGCCAGGGCGATCCGCACGCCCTCGGCCAGCTGCGGGTCCTCGCCGGCCGCCCAGTGGTGCGGGGCGAACGGCACCTCGACGTCCGGGTCGACGCCGTGGTTCTCCACGCCCCAGCCGTAGTTCTCCAGCCAGAACGAATACTTGGGCTGGGTGACCAGGGTGCCGTCGACCAGCCGGTAGCGGCTGTCGATGCCGATCACCCCGCCCCAGGTGCGGGTGCCGACCACCGGGCCGATCCCGAGCGCCTGGATGGCGGCGTTGACGATGTCGCCGTCCGAGCCGGACAGCTCGTTGGCGAGCGCGACCACCGGCCCGCGCGGGGCGTCCATCGGGTAGGGCACCGGGTGGTCGGTGTCCCGGATGACGTCCCAGCCGACGATCCGGCGGGCCAGCTTCTCGATCACCAACTGCGAGGTGTGGCCGCCCCGGTTGTCCCGGACGTCGACGATCACGCCCTCCTTGGCCATCTCGGTGGTCAGGTCGCGGTGCAGCTGGGCCCAGCCGGCCGTCTGCATGTCCGGGATGTGCAGGTAGCCGAGCCGGCCGCCGGACAGCTCGCGCACCGCGGCCCGCCGCCCGGCCACCCAGTCGTGGTAGCGCAGCGCCTCCTCGTCGGCGAGCGGGACGACCACCGGGTTGCGCTGGTCGGTGCCGTCCTTGCCGGCCACGGTCAGCTCGACCGGCTGCCCGGCGGTGCCGGCCAGCAGCGGCGCCGGGCCGGTGACCGGGTCCACCGGGCGGCCGTTGACGGCCAGCACCGCGTCGCCCGGGCGGATCGCGGCGCCCGGCGCGGCCAGCGGCGACCGGGCCCGGGGGTCGGAGGACTCGCCGGGCAGGATCCGGGCGATCCGCCACTGCCCACCGTCCTTGACCAGGTCCGCACCCAGCAGGCCCTGGCGCCGGGCCGGCTCGGTGTAGCGGCCGTGGGGGATCACGTAGGCGTGCGAGGTGCCGAGTTCGCCGTGCACCTCCCAGAGCAGGTCGACCAGTTCGTCGTGCGAGCCGACCCGCTCGACCAGCGGCCGGTAACGCTCCAGTACCGCGGCCCAGTCCACGCCGCCCAGGTCCGGGCGCCAGAAGTTGTCCCGCATCAGCCGGCCGTTCTCGGCGTACATCTGGCGCCACTCGGCGGCCGGGTCGACGGTCACCCGCAGCCGGGCGAGGTCGACGGCGGTCTCGTCGTCCTCGCCGCCCGCCTTGTGGTCGGCCGGGACGATCCGCAGCTCGCCCTCGTCCAGCACGGCCACCCGGGTGCCGTCCCCGCTGACCGCGAACCCGTCGACGCCGTGCACCAGTTGCTCGGCGCGGCGCTTCCTGAGGTCGAAGCGCTCCAGCACCGGGCGCGGCCGCTCGTCGTCCAGCGAGGCCGCCTCGTCGCCGAGTTCGCCGAGCAGCGGCACCCTGGTCCACAGCACGCCGTCCTTGGCGGCGCGCAGCGTGTGGAACCGGCCGCCCTCGACCGGGAACGGGACGATCCGGTCGGCGATGCCGTCCAGGTCCACCCTGGTCGCCGGGGCGGCCTCGGCCCCGCCCTCCTCGCCGTCCGCCTTCCGCGCCTTGGGCTCGTCCTCCTCCCCGCCGAGCGGCCGCCCGGCCCGCTGCGGTCCGAACGGGGACGGCGTGTCGGCGGCCAGCGTGATCAGGTACGGGCGGCAGCCGTTCGGGAAGGACAGGTCGAAGACGTGCGCGTCGTAGACCGGGTCGAAGTTGCGCACCGACAGGAAGGCCAGGTAGCGGCCGTCCGCGGTGAAGGCGGGCGAGGTGTCGATGAAGCGCTGCTGGGTGACCTCGCTGACGGTGCGGGTGGCCAGGTTGGCCAGCACGATCTGGCGCAACGAGTACGGGCCCACCCCGTGCACCGGGCGGGACCAGGCCAGCCAGGCCGAGTCCGGGCTGAACGCCAGCCCGCTCACCTCGCCGTCGGTGCTGCGCTCCAGCTCGTGCACGGCGCCGTCGGCCAGCGCCACCAGCAGCACCCGTCCGTCGTGCACGCCCAGCGCCGCCTGCTTGCCGTCCGGGGAGACCACCAGCGAGTTGACCCGGCCGAGCCGCCCGGCGGCCAGCCGGCGCCGCTCGGCGCCGTGCACGGCCGGGGCATACTCCAGCGCGTCCTCGCCTTCGGCGTCGGACACCCAGAGCACGCCCTGGGCGCCGTCCTCGCCCGGCACCACCCGGGCCAGCCGCGCGCGCACGCCCGGGGTCTCGTCCAGCACCCGGGCCGGGCCCTCGCGGTGGGTCAGCCAGTGCACGCTGCCGCGCACCACCACGGCGCCGGCCCGGCCGGTGCGGTCGGGGGCGACGGACTCCAGCCAGTGCGCGGCGTGCACCGGGCGGGGGCGGCGGCCGGTGCGCGAGCCGGCCAGCCGGATGTCCAGGCGGCGCGGCTCGGCGCTGTCCAGGTCGTCCAGCAGCCACAGGTCGCCGGCACGGTGGAGGACGACCCGGGTGCCGTCGGTGCTCGCGTTGCGGGCGTAGAAGCCGTCCGGGTCACCGGTGTGGCGGCGCAGGTCGGAGCCGTCCGGGCGGCTGGACCACAGCTCGCCGACGCCCTCGTGGTCGGACAGGAAGGCGATCCGACCGCCCTGGGGAGAACCGGCCACCCACAGCGGGGAGTCGAGCTGCCCGCCCAACTCCTCGTGCACGCGGGTGAATTCGTCCCGGCCGAGCCACAACTTGCCCGCCCGGCCGCCCCGGTAGCGCTTCCACCAGGCCGGCTCGCGGTTGTTGACGGTGACCAGCAGCACCCTCTCCCCGTCCGGCTCGAAGGCGAGCCCGCCGACCGGCCCGTACGGCAGCCGCACCGCCTCGCCGCCGTCCAGCGGCACCGCGTGCGCCCAGCTGCGGCGCTCACTGGCCTCGCCGGCGCCGGTGGTGGCGATCGGGCGGCCGTCGGCCGTCCAGCCCTGCACCCGGGTCTGCTCGCTGCCCCAGTGGGTGAGCCGCCGGGACGGCCCGCCGTCCACCGACACCACGTGCACCTCGGGGGCACCGTCCCGGGTGGAGGAGAAGGCGATGTGCCGCCCGTCCGGGGAGAACCGGGGGTGGTGCACCGGCAGGTGATCGGCCGTCAGCCGCCAGGCCCGGCCACCGCCCAGCGGGGCCAGCCAGAGGTCGTCCTCGGCGACGAAGGTGACCAGGTCACCGTGCAGATGGGGATGGCGCAGATAGGCGCCCGCAGAGGTGCTCAGGGAGTCCGTCACGCCGCCAGCGTAGGCAGGTGCGGGTACGAGCCGCCCCGTTTTCCGCAACTCCCGACCCGGCGTGCGGGGGTTACGCCCAGCGGCCGGTGCGCCCCTACGCCCAGCGGCCGGTGCGCCCCAGCAGCAGCGCCCCGGCGGCCACCCCGGCGGTGGAGGTGCGCAGCACCGAGGGGCCCAGCCGGTAGGGCTTCGCGCCCGCCTCGGCGAAGGCGGCCAGCTCCTCCGGGGAGACCCCGCCCTCCGGGCCGACCACCAGCACGATGTCCCCGGCCGCGGGCAGCGCGGCGTGCGCCAGCGGCTCGGCACCCTCCTCGTGCAGCACCGCGGCGAGGGAGGCCTGGGCCAGCAGCGGGGCCAGCTGCCTGGTGGTCATCAGCTCGCGCACCTCGGGGAAACGCAGCCGGCGGGACTGCTTGCCCGCCTCCCGGGCGGTGGCCCGCCACTTGGCGAGCGCCTTGGCGCCGCGGTCGCCCTTCCACTGGGTGATGCAGCGCGAGGCGGCCCAGGGGATCACCACGTCCACGCCGACCTCGGTCATGGTCTCCACGGCCAGCTCGCCGCGGTCGCCCTTGGGCAGCGCCTGGACGACGACGATCCGCGGCGCCGGCTCCGGCTCCCGGCGCACGGCGGCCACCGTGACGTCGATCGCGTCCTTGCCGAGCACCTCGGCGACCGTCCCGTCCACGCCGAGCCCCAACCCGTCCGCGAGGGTCACCGCCTCACCGGCCTCCAGCCGCTTCACCGCGGCCGCGTGCCGCCCCTCCGCCCCGTCCAGGCGCACCAGCGCCCCGGGCACGGCGGCGGCGATCCGCTCGGTCGCGACGACGAAGACGGGGGCGGTCATGGGGTGGTCCTCCGGAGGGGGTGGGCGGAACAGGAACGCGAAGGGGGTGTCGGGGCCCTGACCCCGACACCCCCTCCCGGACGGTCTACCGGCCGTTGAAGGCGTCCTTCAGGCGCGAGAACAGGCCCTGCTGACCCGGCGCGAACTGACCGGACGGGCGCTCCTCACCGCGCAGTACGGCGAGCCGGCGCAGCAGCTCCTCCTGCTCGGGGTCGAGCTTGGTGGGCGTCTGCACCTCGACGTGCACTATCAGGTCGCCCCGGCCGCCCCCGCGCAGGTGGGTGATGCCCCGGCCGTGCAGCGGGATCGACTGACCGGACTGGGTGCCGGGCCGGATGTCGACCTCCTCCAGCCCGTCCAGGGTCTGCAGCGGCACCTGGGTGCCGAGCGCGGCGGCCGTCATCGGGATGGTGACGGTGCAGTGCAGGTCGTCCCCGCGCCGCTGGAAGACGCTGTGGGTGGTCTCGGCGATCTCGACGTACAGGTCGCCGGCCGGGCCGCCGCCGGGGCCGACCTCACCCTCGCCGGCCAGCTGGATCCGGGTGCCGTTGTCGACACCGGCCGGGATCTTGACGGTCAGGGTGCGGCGGGCGCGGACCCGGCCGTCGCCGGCGCACTCCGGGCACGGGGTCGGCACGACGGTGCCGAAGCCCTGGCACTGCGGGCAGGGGCGGGAGGTCATGACCTGCCCCAGGAAGGAGCGGGTGACCTGGGAGACCTCGCCCTTGCCGCGGCACATGTCGCAGGTCTGCGCGGAGGTACCGGGGGCCGCGCCCTCGCCGTTGCAGGTGGTGCAGGTGACGGCGGTGTCGACCTGGAGTTCCTTGGTGGTGCCGAAGGCGGCCTCCTCCAGGGTGATCTCCAGCCGGATCATGGCGTCCTGGCCCCGGCGGGTGCGCGAGCGCGGGCCACGCTGGCCGGCCGCGGCGCCGAAGAAGGCGTCCATGATGTCGGAGAAGCCGAAGCCCGCCGCGCCGGCGCCGAAGCCGCCCGCGCCACCACCGCCGCCCGGCGACAGCGGGTCGCCGCCGAGGTCGTAGACCTGACGCTTCTGCGGGTCGGAGAGCACCTCGTAGGCGGCGTTGATCTCCTTGAACCGCTCCTGCGTCTTCGGGTCCGGGTTGACGTCCGGGTGCAGTTCGCGTGCCAGGCGCCGGAACGCCTTCTTGATCTCGTCCTGCCCCGCATCCCGTCGGACGCCGAGTACCGCGTAGTAGTCCGTGGCCACCAAATGCTCCGCTTGTTCCGCCTGTAGTAGTGCGACTGGACACCGCCGTTACTTATGTAACAGCGGCCTGCTTGCTACGACTCGGCCAGGATCTGACCCACGTACCGTGCCACTGCTCGCACCGCCCCCATTGTGCCCGGGTAGTCCATCCGGGTCGGACCGATCACACCCAGTTTGGCCACGCTCTCGTCGCCCGAACCGTAGCCGACCGACACCACCGAGGTGGAATTCAGCCCTTCGTACGCGTTCTCCCGCCCGATCCGGACCGTCATCGCGGCGTCCGTGGTCTCACCCAGGAGGCGAAGCAGGACGACCTGCTCCTCCAGGGCCTCCAGCACCGGCTGGATGGTGAGCGGGAAGTCGTGCCCCAACCGGGTCAGGTTGGCCGTGCCGGCCAGCATGATCCGCTCCTCGTTCTGCTCGGCCAGCGCCTCGAACAGGGTCGCCAGGACCGTGCTGACGGTCGGCCGGTCGATCTGCTCGAAGGTGGCCGGCAGCTCCTCCAGCAGGCCCGGGACGTCCGGCAGCCGCTGGCCGGCCGCCCGCACGTTGATCCGCGCGCGCAGATCGGCCAGGACCGTCTCGCCGACCGTGCCCGGGCAGTCGACCATCCGCTGCTCGACCCGGCCGGTGTTGGTGATCAGGACCAGCATCACCTTGGCCGGAGCCAGCGCCACCAGCTCGATGTGCCGGACGGTGGAACGGGTCAGCGAAGGGTACTGGACCACGGCGACCTGCCGGGTCAGCTGGGCGAGCAGCCGCACCGTGCGGGCGACCACGTCGTCCAGGTCGACGGCGCCGTCCAGGAAGTGCCTGATCGCCCGCCGCTCCGGGGCGCTCATCGGCTTGACCTCGGCCAGCTTGTCGACGAACAACCGGTAGCCCTTGTCGGTGGGGATGCGCCCCGCGCTGGTGTGCGGCTGGTGGATGTACCCCTCCTCCTCCAGCGCCGCCATGTCGTTGCGCACGGTGGCCGGGGAGACCCCGAGGTTGTGCCGGTCCACCAGGGCCTTGGAGCCGACCGGCTCCTCGGTGCCCACGTAGTCCTGGACGATGGCACGCAGAACGGCGAGCTTGCGGTCGTCCAGCTGGCGGACCTCACCGGCCATGGGGCACGCACCTCCGTCTTCGCACGTTGTCCGTCTGTGATGCTGCGGGCCGCTCCCGGGAAGGACCCCGACCCTGGCACTCTGCGCACACGAGTGCCAGAACCGTACCTGCCAGTGTAAGGCCCGGGTCCTTTCGCAGGAACGGCCCGCCCGGGGTGATCCTGCCCGCAGTTCGCGGCGGGGCCGCGACACTCCCCGTGCACGGGATGGTGCTCGGGGACCGTCCGGGTGGCAGCATCGAAAGCGACGGCGAATGGAGGAGCAAGCGATGTCGAGCTCGGGCCAGCACACCCGTTTCGCGCCCGACCGCGGCCTGACCGGCCGCATGGTCGCGACGATGTTCGTGATCGGGCTGCTGTACGTCGGTTTCACGGGCCTGCTGATCGCGCTGCTGCGCGGGGCCTGGCCGCTGATCGTGCTGATCTCCGGCGGGCTGTTCGTGGCCCAGTTCTGGTTCAGCGACAAGATCACCGAGCGGGCGATGGGCGCCCACCAGGTGACCGAGGAGCAGTACCCCCAGCTGCACGGCACCATCGACCGGCTCTGCGCCCTGGCCGACATGCCCAAGCCTCGCGTGGCGGTCGCCGACAACGACATGCCCAACGCCTTCGCCACCGGCCGCAACCCGCAGAACGCGGTGGTCTGCGTCACCACCGGTCTGCTGCGCCGGCTCGAACCGGAGGAACTGGAAGGCGTCCTGGCGCACGAGCTGTCGCACGTCGCCCACCGGGACGTCGCCGTGATGACCATCGCCGGCTTCCTCGGCGTGCTCGCCGGGGCGATGACCCGGATCGCCGTGTACGGCGGGTTCATGGGCGGCGGGCGCAACAACAACGACCAGAACGCGGCCATCGTGGCGCTGATCGTCCCGCTGGTGTCGATGGTCGTCTACGCGATCAGCTTCCTGCTCACCCGGCTGCTCTCCCGCTACCGCGAGCTGGCCGCCGACCGGGCCGCGGCCCAGCTCACCGGCCGGCCCAGCGCCCTGGCCTCGGCCCTGACCAAGGTGACCGGACAGATCGCGGCCATCCCCACCGAGGACCTGCGCAAGTCCCAGCCGTACAACGCCTTCTGGTTCGCCCCCGCGCTGAGCGCCCGGGAGACCGCCTCGCAGCTGCTCTCCACCCACCCGTCGCTGGAGAAGCGACTGGCACAGCTGGCGAAGATCTCCGAGCAGCTCGGCCGCTGATCACCGCCTGATCCGAATGATCCGAAAGGACCGCCGTGGGATTCCTGGACGCCCTGTTCGGCCGCACCAAGCCCGTCAAGCCCGACCTCGACCAGCTGTTCGGTGTGCCGTCCGCCGCGCTCACCCTGGAGGCCGGGGCCGGGTTCACCCCCACCGGGCTCGGTTCGGTCTGTTTCGCGGCCGTGGAGGGCGCGGCCTTCGTCCAGGTCGAGCAGCAGGTCCGGGCGCTGCTGGACGCCGACACCGAGCGCGGCGGCGTGCCGGTGGAGGCCTCCAAGGACGGCTACGGCTACTCCTGGCTGCTCACCCGGCACCGGCCCGAGGAACTGCCGGAGCTGGTGAACGACCTGCACGCGGTCAACAGCGAGCTGGAGGCGAACGGCTTCGGGCCGCAGCTGCTCTGCTCGCTGGTCTGCTTCCGCAACCCGGAGGGCCAGTCGCTGGCCCTGGTCTACCTCTACAAGCGCGGCACCTTCTACCCCTTCGCCCCGATGCCCGGCGGCGGCGAGCGGCGCAACAGCCCGCTGGAGCTGCAGGTCAACGCGATGCTGGGGAACGACCTGCGGCTGGAGAAGGACCTGAGTCGCTGGTTCCCGGTCTGGGGCGCGCCGGGCCTCTGACGGTCCGTCCGCCATCCCTATGATCACCCGTATGCGCAGCCGCCAGTACGGACCAGACCTGACCCCGCCGTGGAAGAAGCAGACCCCCGCACCGGAGGTGCCCGCCGAACGGGACCTGGTGGTCGAGGAGGTGACCACCGGCTTCTGCGGCGCGGTGGTGCGCTGCGAGAAGACCGCCGAGGGGTTCACCGTCACCCTGGAGGACCGCTTCGGCAAGCGCCGGGTCTTCCCCCTGGTCCCGCGCGGCTTCCTGCTGGAGGGCAAGGCCGTCACCCTGGTGCGCCCCACCGGCCCGGCCCCCTCCCGTGCTCCCGGCCGCACCGCCTCCGGCTCGATCGCCGTCCCCGGTGCCCGCGCCCGGGTCGCCCGCGAGTCCCGCATCTACGTCGAGGGCCGGCACGACGCCGAACTGGTCGAACGGGTCTGGGGTGACGACCTGCGCATCGAGGGCGTCGTCGTCGAGTACCTGCGCGGCATCGACGACCTCCCCGCCATCGTCGCCGACTTCGCCCCCGGCCCCGGGCGCCGCCTCGGCGTCCTGGTCGACCACCTGCTCCCCGGCACCAAGGAACACCGCATCGCCGCCCAGGTCACCGGCGACTCGGTGCTGGTCGTCGGCCACCCCTACATCGACGTCTGGCAGGCCGTGAAGCCCGCCTCCGTCGGCATCCCCGCCTGGCCCGCCGTCCCCCGCGGCGAGGACTGGAAGGAGGGCACCTGCCGCCGTCTCGGCTGGCCGGTGGACACCCCGGCGGCGTGGAAGCACATCCTGTCGAAGGTGAACAGTTACAAGGACCTGGAACCCGAGCTGCTGGGCAAGGTGGAGGAATTGATCGACTTCACGGCCCTGCCGGGTCAGGAGTAGGTCTGGAACTCCGAGGTGTCCAGGGTGATGCCGAGCAGATCCACCGGAATGGGCTCGCCGAACTTGGTGGTCCGCGCGGACACGTAGTCCGGCAGCCCTGAGGCGCTCGACCGGGTCGGCTCGGTCAGCAGCACACAGACGGCCTTGATCGGGTCGATGATCAGATAGACGGGAATCGCGCCCTCGGCGTACAGCTCCCGTTTGGTCTGGTAGTCACGGAGGACGCTGGCCCTGGAGACGACCTCGACCACCAGAGTGAGGACGGGCGCGGGAATCAAGCGGCCCGGCCCCTCGAAGGCGTCCCGCTCGAACACGACCAGATCCGGCTGCGGCTCGCTCGTCAATCCGGGAAGATCGATGTCCTGTGTGGTCAGACGGTGCCACCCCGCCCGGGGGATCTGATCCCGAATGGCTTCGACAATGATGTTGTGGACCATGTCCGGCCCGGCCGTCATCACGATTTCCCCCCTGATGAGCTCGACCTTGAAGCCTTCCGGGACCTCCAGGTTCTCGAAGATCCCCGTCACCCGGTCATCGATGGCGGTCATTGCGCGCTCCCTCCGACGGCTGACCCCGCGTTAACGACACTCAGTCCACCAGGTCACGTACGACCGCGTCCGCCAGCAGCCGCCCCTGGAGGGTGAGGGCGGCGCGGCCCTGCTCGTAGGGCTCGGGGGCGAGGAGGCCGTTGGCGAGGGCTACGGAAGCGGCCTTGCGGCCGGTGTCGGTCAGCAGGTCCAGGGCGACGCCCTCCACCAGGCGCAGTTCCAGCAGGATGCGTTCGACCCGGCGGTCCTCGTCCGTCAGGACCTCGCGGCCCAGCGCCGGGGTGCGGCCCTCGGCGAGGGACCGGGCGTAGGCGGCGGGGTGCTTGGCGTTCCACCAGCGGACACCGCCGATGTGGCTGTGGGCGCCGGGGCCGGCGCCCCACCAGTCGGCGCCGGTCCAGTAGAGCTCGTTGTGGCGGCAGCGGCCCTCGGGGGTGGTGGCCCAGTTGGAGACCTCGTACCAGGAGTAGCCGGCCGCGCTGAGCGCCTGCTCGGCGATGAGGTAGCGGTCGGCGTGCACGTCGTCGTCGATCATCGGCAGTTCGCCGCGCTTGACCCGGGCGGCCAGCCGGGTGCCCTCCTCGACGATCAGGGAGTACGCGGAGACGTGGTCCGGTCCGGCCCCGATCGCCGCCTCCAGGGAGGCCCGCCAGTCGTCGTCGGACTCGCCGGGGGTGCCGTAGATCAGGTCGAGGTTGACGTGCTCGAAGCCGGCCGCGCGGGCCTCGGCCACGCAGGCCTCGGGGCGGCCCGGGGTGTGGTGGCGGTCGAGCAGCCGCAGGACGTGCGGGCGGGCGCTCTGCATGCCGAAGGAGATCCGGTTGTAGCCGCCCTCGCGCAGCTCGGCCAGGTACGCCGGGTCGACGGACTCCGGGTTGGCCTCGGTGGTGACCTCGGCGTCCGGGGCGAGCCCGAACTCCTCGCGCAGCGCGGCGAGCATCTTCACCAGGTCGCGGGCGGGCAGCAGGGTGGGGGTGCCGCCGCCCAGGAAGACGGTCCGCACCGGGAGGTCCACGTCCCCCAGCACCTTCCGGGCCAGCCTGATCTCGGCGACCACGTTGTCCGCGTAGGTCTCCTGCGAGGCGACCGCACCGGAGGAACGCAGCTCGGTGGCGGTGTAGGTGTTGAAGTCGCAGTAGCCGCAGCGGCTGGCGCAGTACGGCACGTGCAGGTAGAAACCGAACGGCCGCCGCCCCAGCCCGGTGAGGGCGTGCGCGGGCAGGGAACCGTCGGACGGCACCGGTTCGCCGTCGGGGAGTGCGGAGGGCATGACCCCATTGTCCCGTACGGCCCGACCGAACACGCGGGCCGTACGGGAGCGGGGCGGATCAGGCCTCGTTGGCGCCCGCGTACATCGCGGCCACCGCGTCCGCGTAGGTCCGCTCGACCACCGGGCGCTTGATCTTCAGGCTCGGGGTCAGCTCGCCGTGCTCGATGTCGAGGTCGCGCGGCAGCAGGTGGAACTTCTTGATCGTCTGCCAGCGCTGCAGGTCGGCGTTGACCCGCTTCACGAAGCCCTCGATCAGCTCGCGCACGGCCGGCTCCTCGGCCAGTTCGGCGTAGCTCCTGCCGGCCAGGCCGTGGTCGGCGGCCCACGGCATCAGCACCGACTCGTCCAGGCCGATCAGCGCGGTGCAGAAGTTGCGCCCGTTGCCGATCACCAGGATGTTGCTGACGAACGGGCAGAGCGCCTTGAACTTGCCCTCGACCTCACTGGGCGCCACGTACTTGCCGCCGGAGGTCTTGAACAGGTCCTTCTTGCGGTCGGTGATCCGCAGGAAGCCGTCGGCGCTCAGCTCGCCGATGTCCTCGGTGTGGAACCAGCCGTCCGGCTCCAGCACCTCGGCGGTCTTGTCCGGCAGGTTGTGGTAGCCGCGCATGACGCCGGGGCCGCGCAGCAGGATCTCGCCGTCCTCGGCGATCCGCACCTCGGTGCCGGGCAGCGGGCGGCCCACCGTGCCGATCCGCACGTCCTCCTTGCGGTTGACGCAGGAGCCGGCGCTGGTCTCGGAGAGGCCGTAGCCCTCCAGGATCGGCACCCCGGCGCCGAGGAAGAAGTAGCCGATCTCGGGGGCGAGCGCCGCGCTGCCCGAGACGGCGCCGCGCAGTCGGCCGCCGAAGGCCGCCCGGATCTTGGCGTACACCAGCTTGTCGGCCAGCGAGTGCTGGAGCCGCAGGCCCAGCGGGGCGGTCTCGGCGCCGGTGGCGACCCGGCTCTCCTGGACGGCCCGGGCGTGCTCGCGGGCGACCTTGGCGGCCCACATGAAGATCTTGTACTTGGCGCCGCCCTCGGCCCGGGCCCGGCCGGCGATGCCGTTGTAGACCTTCTCGAAGATGCGCGGCGCGGAGGCCATGACGGTCGGCCGGATGGCCGGCAGGTTGTGGATGATCCGGTCGACCCGGCCGTCCACCGCCATCACGTGGCCGGTGGCGATCTGGCCCGAGATCAGCGTCTTGCCGAAGACGTGCGACAGCGGCAGCCACATGAACTGGACGTCGTCGGGGCCCAGCAGGCCGCTGGCCTCCTGCGCCCGACCCTCGTACGCCCAGCAGTCGTGCACCAGGCGCACGCCCTTGGGGCGGCCGGTGGTGCCGGAGGTGTAGATGAGGGTGGCCAGCTGCTCCTTGTCGAGCGCGGCCACGGCCTTCTCGATCGCGTCCGGGTGCTGCTCCAGGTACTCCGCGCCGCGCCGCTCCAGCTCGGCGAGGGTGAGCAGCTCCAGCCCGGCCGTCTCGGGGGTCTCGGCGGGCTCGTCGAAGAGGATGACGGTGCGCAGCTCGGGCAGCTGCTCGATCTGGCCGACGGCCTTGGCCAGCTGGGCGGCGTTCTCGGCGAACAGCGCCTTGGAGCCGGAGTCGGAGAGGATGAAGGCGGTCTCGTCGGCGTTGGTGCTGGGGTAGACCGTGGTGATGGCGGCGCCCGCGCACATGGCCCCGAGGTCGGCGATGATCCATTCCAGCCGGGTGGAGGAGGCCAGCGCGACCCGGTCCTCGGCCTGGATGCCGAGCGCCATCAGGCCGGCCGCCACCGCCTTCACCCGGACGGCGGTCTGCGCCCAGGTGAGCGAGCGCCACTGCTCGGCGCCCGGGGCGCCGTCCGCGGCGTGCTCGTCCACCGGGGCCGGGTAGCGGTACGCCTCGGCGTTCGGGGTGGCGGCGACGCGCTCAAGGAACAGGTGGGCGACGGAGGCCGGACGCCCGGCGACCAGGTCGGCACTGCCGGAGTCGATCAGGGACTGCGCGGAACTCAACGAGGACCTCCGGGGGCGGGTGGCCGTCTGGGGGATTGCGGCGTCCGTGGGGGCGGCCGCCGGGCCCCGGTTAACCTGAGCGGTACCGGCCAGTAACAAGGGCGTAGTCAGCAGCCTAGGGGGAAACCGGTCATTCCGTAAGAGGGCGAGGCCGGCTGGCACGGCTTCGCGGCGCCGGTGCCCCGGAAGGGGGGCGCACGGACGGCCCGTCCGCACCCGCGTCGCGGGGCACTTTGGCAAAGGCCCGGCAAACCTCAGTCGGACAGCCCTCGAATCGTCTGTACGACGCCACAGAACAACGAGAATTGGGGTGCGAACCCGACCGGCGACGACAAGAGTGTGCCAGTGCTGATCAGACTGCTCCGGGCGTACCTGCGCCCATACTCCCGACCGATCACCTTGCTGGTGGTACTCCAGCTGGTGTCCACCCTCGCGGCGCTCTACCTGCCGACACTCAACGCCGACATCATCGACAAAGGCGTGGTCAAGGGCGACACCGGCTACATCCTGCGCCTGGGCGCGGTGATGATCGGCGTCACCCTGGTCCAGGCGCTCTGCTCGATCGGCGCCGTCTACTACGGCGCCCGCACGGCGATGGCCTTCGGCCGGGACCTCCGGGCCGCCGTCTTCGACCGGGTGCAGACCTTCTCCTCCCGCGAGGTCGGCCAGTTCGGCGCGCCCTCCCTGATCACCCGCACCACCAACGACGTCCAGCAGGTCCAGATGCTGGCCCTGATGAGCTTCACCCTGATGGTGGCCGCGCCGATCATGTGCGTCGGCGGCATCATCATGGCGCTCAACCAGGACGTCCCGCTGTCCGGCCTGCTGCTCGCCGTCATCCCCGCGCTCGGCGTCGTCGTCACCCTGCTGGTGCGGGCGCTGCGACCCAAGTTCCGCAGCATGCAGACGAAGATCGACACCGTGAACCGGGTGCTGCGCGAGCAGATCACCGGCATCCGGGTGATCCGCGCCTTCGTCAAGGACGACCACGAGCAGAACCGCTTCGCCGACGCCAACGAGGACCTCACCCAGGTCGCCGGGCGGGTCGGCCGGCTGATGTCCATGATGTTCCCGGCCGTGATGCTGGTCGTGAACGTCTCCAGCGTCGCGGTGCTCTGGTTCGGCGCCCACCGCATCGACAGCGGCGACATGGAGATCGGCGCGCTCACCGCCTTCCTCTCCTACCTGATGCAGATCCTGCTGAGCGTCATGATGGCCACCTTCATGTTCATGATGGTGCCGCGCGCCGAGGTCTGCGCCGAGCGCATCGACGAGGTCCTCGGCACCAGCTCCAGCGTCGTCCCGCCGGCCGCACCGATCACCGAGGTGCTGCGCCGCGGCAACCTGGAGCTGCGCGACGTCGACTTCCGCTACCCCGGCGCCGAGGCCTCGGTGCTGCGCGGCATCGACCTCACCGCCAGCCCCGGCGAGACCACCGCCATCATCGGCTCCACCGGCAGCGGCAAGTCCACCCTGCTCGGCCTGGTCCCCCGGCTCTTCGACGCCACCGGCGGGCAGGTCCTGCTGGACGGCGTGGACGTGCGCGAACTCTCCGCCGACGCGATCGCCGAGAGCGTCGGCATCGTCCCGCAGAAGCCGTACCTGTTCTCCGGCACCGTCGCCAGCAACCTCCGCTACGGCCGTCCCGACGCCACCGACGAGGAACTCTGGCACGCCCTGGAGATCGCCCAGGCCAAGGAGTTCGTCGAGAAGCTGCCCGAGGGCCTGGACGCCCCGATCGCCCAGGGGGGCGGCAACGTCTCCGGCGGCCAGCGCCAGCGCCTGGCCATCGCCCGGGCGCTGGTGCGTAAGCCCGACGTCTACCTCTTCGACGACTCCTTCTCCGCGCTCGACTACGCCACCGACGCCAAGCTGCGCAAGGCCCTCGCCCACGAGACCGCCGACGCCACCGTCCTGATCGTCGCCCAGCGCGTCTCCACCATCCGCGACGCCGACCGGATCATCGTCCTCGACGAGGGAGCCGTCGTCGGCACCGGCACCCACCGTGAACTGATGGCCGACAACCCGACGTACCGGGAGATCGTGCTCTCCCAGCTCACCGAGCAGGAGGCGGCATGACCAGCCCCGGAAAGCCCGCCGGCACGGCCGGGAAACCCGCCGGGAAGCCCTCGGGCCCGGTGGACGGACTCCCCAGCGACTCCCAGGCCGCCGCCGCCCGCCGCGGCTCCGCCGGACCGGGCCGCTTCATGGGCGGCCAGGGCGCCGAGAAGTCCATGGACTTCAAGGGCTCCGGCAAGCGCGTGCTCGGCCTGCTGCGCCCCGAGCGCAACGTGCTGATCGGTGTCCTGGTGCTCGGCGTGCTCGGCATCAGCTGCGCCGTCACCGGCCCCAAGATCCTCGGTGACGCCACCGACCTGATCTTCGCCGGCGTCGTCGGCGCCCGCTTCCAGCCCGGCACCTCCAAGGCCGAGGTCATCGACGGGCTGCGCGCCCACGGCGAGGGCGGCATCGCCGACCTGCTCTCCGCGGTCGACTTCACCCCCGGCCACGGCATGGACTTCGGCGCCATCGGCTCCGTGCTGCTCTGGGTGCTCGGCATCTACGTCGCCTCCGCCGTCTTCGGCATCTTCCAGGGCCGCCTGGCCACCAAGGCGATCCAGTCGGCCAGCTACCGGCTGCGCCAGGACGTCGAGGCCAAACTGGCCCGGCTGCCGCTGAGTTACTTCGACAAGCAGCCGCGCGGCGAGGTGCTCAGCCGGGTCACCAACGACATCGACAACATCGGCCAGTCCATGCAGCAGACCATGGGACAGGTCATCAACTCGCTGCTCACCGTGGTCGGTGTGCTGGCGATGATGTTCTGGATCTCCCCGCTGCTCGCCCTGATCGCGCTGGCCTCGGTGCCGCTGTCGGTGGTCGTCGCCGCCAAGGTCGGCAAGCGGGCGCAGCCGCAGTTCGTCCAGCAGTGGAAGTCCACCGGCCAACTCAACGCCCACATCGAGGAGATGTACACCGGCCACACCCTGGTCAAGGTGTTCGGCCGGCAGCGCGAGTCCGCCGAGACCTTCCGTGAGCACAACGAGGCGCTCTTCCAGTCCAGCTTCCGGGCCCAGTTCATCTCCGGGATCATCCAGCCCGCGATGATGCTGATCGGCAACCTGCAGTACGTGCTGGTCGCCGTGGTCGGCGGACTGCGGGTGGCCAGCGGCACGCTGTCCATCGGCGACGTGCAGGCCTTCATCCAGTACTCCCGGCAGTTCAGCCAGCCGCTCACCCAGGTCGCCAGCATGGCCAACCTGGTGCAGTCCGGCGTCGCCTCCGCCGAGCGCGTCTTCGAGCTGCTGGACGCCACCGAGCAGAGCCCCGAGCCGGCCATGCCGGAGAAGCCGGACGCGGTCCGCGGCCGGGTCGCCTTCCAGGACGTGTCCTTCCGCTACGACCCGGACAAGCCGCTCATCGAGGACCTCTCGCTCAAGGTCGAGCCCGGCCAGACCGTGGCCATCGTCGGCCCCACCGGCGCCGGCAAGACCACCATGGTCAACCTGCTGATGCGGTTCTACGAGGTCAGCGGCGGCCGGATCACCCTGGACGGGGTGGACATCGCCGCGATGTCCCGCGAGGAGCTGCGCTCGGGCATCGGCATGGTGCTCCAGGACACCTGGCTGTTCGGCGGCACCATCGCCGACAACATCGCCTACGGCGCCCAGGGCGCCACCCGCGAGCAGGTCGTCGAGGCCGCCAAGGCCGCCCACGTCGACCGCTTCGTCCGCACCCTGCCGGACGGCTACGACACCGTCGTCGACGACGAGGGCGCCAGCGTCAGCACCGGCGAGAAGCAGCTGATCACCATCGCCCGGGCGTTCCTCGCCCAGCCGTCCATCCTGGTCCTGGACGAGGCCACCAGCTCGGTCGACACCCGTACCGAGGTGCTGATCCAGCGGGCCATGGCGCGGCTGCGCACCGGCCGCACCAGCTTCGTGATCGCCCACCGGCTCTCCACCATCCGCGACGCCGACGTGATCCTGGTGATGGAGAACGGCTCGATCGTGGAGCAAGGCACCCACGACGAGCTGATCGCCGCCGGCGGCGCGTACGCCCGGCTGTACCAGGCGCAGTTCGCGGAGGCCGTGGCCGAGGTCGACTGACGCCTCCTCATGTGACGGGCCGGGACGGGACTCACCCGCCCGGCCCTTCGCGCGCCGCGGATCTTCTCAACGGGCGGCGCTCTTCGCTACCGTGGCCCCGTGACCGCCCAGCCCACCGCCCCCGAACAGGCCCCGGACGCGTTCGAGACGAACCGCCGCTACCTGGGCTCGGTCGCCTACCGGCTGCTCGGCTCCTTCACCGACGCCGAGGACGTCCTTCAGGACGCCTGGCTGCGCTGGCAGGCCGCCGACCGGGCCGCCGTCACCGACCCGCGCGCCTTCCTCACCACCGTGGTCACCCGGCTCTGTTACGACCAGCTCGGCTCCGCCCGGGCCCGCCGCGAGGCCTACTACGGCGAGTGGCTGCCCGAGCCCTCCGTCTCCTACGCGGGCGTCCCCGACTCCCCCGCCGAGCTGGCCGAACGCGGCGAGTCCGTCTCGCTCGCCCTGCTCGCCGTGCTGGAGCAGCTCACCCCGGCCGAGCGGGCCGCCTTCGTCCTGCACGACGTCTTCGCGGTCGGCTTCGAGGACATCGCCGCCTCCCTGGACCGCACCCCCGACGCCACCCGCCAGCTCGCCTCCCGGGCCCGCCGCCGGGTCAAGGACGGCGGCCCGCACACGGGCGCCGACCCGGCCGAGCACCGCCGGGCCGTGGAGGCCTTCGCCGCCGCCAGCACCAAGGGCGACATCCTGGGCCTGATGGAGATCCTCGACCCGGACGTGGTCTGGCACGCCGACGGCGGCGGCATCGTCCGCGCCGCCGCCCGCCCGGTCCACGGCGCCGACAAGGTGGCCCGGCTGGTGGCCGGCCTGGTGGACAAGTGGTTCACCCCCGAGTTCGGACTCGGCTACGCGATGGTCAACGGCGAGCCGGGCCTGGTCTGGTACGAGAAGGCCACCGGCGCCGTCACCGGCGTGGTGGCCTTCGCCCTGGCCGACGGGCGGATCACCGAGGCGTACACCGTGGTCAACCCCGAGAAGCTCGCCCGGATCAGCCCGGTCACGGCGACGTGACAGGCCTGCGCGAGCACGTGACACAGGTCACCGTCACATCCTGACCGGCCGCGTCGTCCCCCTCCCGAACAGCGCTCCACCGGAGCGACCTCGCGAGGAGGCGGACGAGATGAGCAGCACCACCAGCACCGGCAAGCGGATCGTCGTACTGGGCGCCGGGTACGCCGGACTCACCGCGGCCAAGGGCGCAGGACGGCACCACACCGTCACCCTGGTCGCCCCCGAGGAGCGGCTCCTGCACCGCATCCGCCAGCACGAGACCGCGGCCGGCCGCGGCCGCGACTGGCCCGCCATCGGCGACCTGGCCCGCGGCCGCCGGATCCAGCACCACCGGGCCCGGGCCGTCGAACTCGACCCGGCCGGGCACAAGGTCGTCCTGGACGACGGCACCACCCTCGGCTACGACACCCTGGTCTACGCTCTCGGCAGCCGCACCGCCTGGCACGGTGTCCCCGGCGCCGCCGAGCACGCCCACCCCGTGGAGCGCGCCACCGAGGTGCGGCGCCTGATCCGCGAGGCCGACCGCCCCGGCACCCTGGCCGTCGTCGGCGGCGGCGCCACCGGCATCGAACTGGCCACCGAACTCGCCGAGGCCCACCCCGGCTGGCGGGTGCGGATCGTCGCGGCCGGGCAGGTCGGCGGCATCTACTCGCCCAAGGGCCGCGCCCACGTCCGGCGCGTCCTCGACCGGCTCGGCGTCGCCGTCCACGAGAACGCCACCGTCACCGAGGTCACCCCGGACGGGCTGCGCACCACCGCCGGCCCGATCGAGGCCGACCTCACCGTGTGGGCCGCCTCGATGGAGCCGCACCCGCTGGCCGCCGAGGCCGGACTGGCCGTGGACGAGCACGGCCGGGCCCTGGTCGACGACCACCTGCGGTCGGTCTCGCACCCGGACGTCCACGTGGTCGGCGACGCCGCCGCGGTCACCGTCCCCGGCGTCGGCACCCTGCGGATGGGCTGCGCCACCGCCCTGCCGCAGGGCCAGTACGTCGGCAAGCTGCTCGACGGGCGCACCTCGAAGCCGTTCTCGTTCCAGTACGTCGTGCAGTGCCTGAGCCTCGGCCGGCGGGACGGGCTGCTGCAGCTGGTCCACCCGGACGACTCGATGAAGCCCACCGTCCTCACCGGCACCGCTGGGCGGCTGGCCAAGGCCGGGATCGTCACCGTCGTCCTCGGTGCGCTCAAGTAGCCGGCGGGACGTCCTGCGGGAACGGCGCGTCCCCGGGGAACGGGGAACGCGGAAGGGCCCGGGCGGGTGCCCGGGCCCTCCTGGTACCGCTCGGTGCTACTTCTTGTCCTTCGGCGTCTCGGCGTCGGTGGACAGCGCGGCGATGAAGGCCTCCTGCGGGACCTCCACGCTGCCGACCATCTTCATCCGCTTCTTGCCTTCCTTCTGCTTCTCCAGCAGCTTCCGCTTACGGGAGATGTCACCGCCGTAGCACTTGGCGAGGACGTCCTTGCGGATCGCGCGGACCGTCTCACGGGCGATCACCCGGGAGCCGATGGCGGCCTGGATCGGCACCTCGAACTGCTGGCGGGGGATGAGCTTCTGCAGCTTGCCCGCCATCATCACGCCGTAGCCGTAGGCCTTGTCCTTGTGCACGATCGCGGAGAACGCGTCCACCGCGTCGCCGTGCAGCAGGATGTCGACCTTCACCAGGTTGGCGCTCTGCTCGCCGATGGGCTCGTAGTCGAGCGAGGCGTAGCCGCGGGTCTTGGACTTCAGCTGGTCGAAGAAGTCGAAGACGATCTCCGCGAGCGGCAGGGTGTAGCGCAGCTCGACCCGGTCCTCGGACAGGTAGTCCATGCCCTGCAGGCTGCCGCGGCGGGACTGGCACAGCTCCATGATCGCGCCGACGAACTCGTTCGGCGCCAGGATGGTGCCGCGCACGACCGGCTCGAAGACGTCGGCGATCTTGCCGGACGGGAACTCGCTCGGGTTGGTGACGGTGTGCTCGCTGCCGTCCTCCATCACCACCCGGTAGATCACGTTCGGGGCGGTGGAGATCAGGTCGAGGTTGAACTCCCGCTCCAGGCGCTCCCGGATGATCTCCAGGTGCAGCAGGCCGAGGAAGCCGCAGCGGTAGCCGAAGCCGAGCGCGACCGAGGTCTCCGGCTCGTACACCAGGGCGGCATCGTTGAGGCGCAGCTTGTCCAGCGCGTCGCGCAGCAGCGGGTAGTCCGAACCGTCCAGCGGGTAGAGGCCGGAGAACACCATCGGGCGCGGGTCCTTGTAGCCGCCGAGCGGCTCGGTCGCCCCCTTGTGCATCGAGGTGATCGTGTCACCGACCTTGGACTGCCGGACGTCCTTCACCCCGGTGATGATGTAGCCCACCTCGCCGACGCCGAGGCCGTCGGCGACCTTCGGCTCGGGCGAGATGACACCGATCTCCAGCAGCTCGTGGGTCGCGCCGGTCGACATCATCGCGATGCGCTCGCGCTTGGTCAGCTGGCCGTCCACGACACGGACGTAGGTGACCACGCCGCGGTAGGAGTCGTACACCGAGTCGAAGATCATCGCGCGGGCCGGGGCGTCCTTGACGCCGACCGGGGCCGGGACGGTGTTGACGATGTGGTCCAGCAGGCCCTCGACGCCGAGGCCGGTCTTGGCGCTGACCTGGAGCACGTCGGAGGGGTCGCAGCCGATGATGTGGGCGATCTCGGCGGCGTACTTCTCCGGCTGGGCGGCCGGCAGGTCGATCTTGTTGAGCACCGGGACGATCGTGAGGTCGTTCTCCAGCGCCAGGTACAGGTTGGCGAGGGTCTGCGCCTCGATGCCCTGGGCGGCGTCGACCACCAGGATGGTGCCCTCGCAGGCCGCCAGGGAGCGGGACACCTCGTACGTGAAGTCCACGTGGCCCGGGGTGTCGATCATGTTGAGGATGTGCGTCGTCCCGGCGTCCGGCCCGGTCTTGGGGGCCCACGGAAGGCGGACCGCCTGCGACTTGATGGTGATGCCGCGCTCTCGCTCGATGTCCATGCGGTCGAGGTACTGGGCACGCATCTGCCGCGGGTCGACGACGCCGGTGATCTGCAGCATCCGGTCTGCGAGCGTCGACTTGCCGTGGTCGATGTGGGCGATGATGCAGAAGTTGCGGATCAGCGCCGGGTCGGTACGGCTGGGCTCTGGCACATTGCTGGGGGTCGCGGGCACCTTGGTCCGATTCTCCGTTGGTCCGGGGCCGGGGGTGTCCGGATCATCGCTGACCGGCTATCCCGGGGACCGGACAGTCTCGTCCGATCGAAATAGTCCCCTCCATCTTCCCACGACCGCGGCACCGGACGCCGTTCGGGCACCTCGGAGCCTTCCGTCCCTTGCGGTACGACGGCAGGATGGGCGGCCATGATCCTGGAAAGCGCACTGCTCGACGTCCTGCCCGGCCGGGAGGACGAGTTCCTCGCCGCCTTCGCCGAGGCCCGTCCGTTGATCGCCGTCCAGCGCGGCTTCCACTCCCTGGAACTGCGCCGCTGCCTCGACGAGGGGCGCGGCTCACGCTTCCTGCTCCAGGTGCGGTGGGAGACGCTCGCCGACCACACCGAGGGGTTCCGCGGCTCGGCCGAGTACCAGCGGTGGCGGGAGCTGCTGCACCGGTTCTACCGGCCGTTCCCGGAGGTCGAGCACTACGGGGAGCCGGTGCTGAGCGCCTGACCCGGCCGGTCCGGTTTGGGGCGCGCGGCGGGCCCCTGGTAGCGTGGGCTGCTGCACCTGGCCTCGGCATGCCCTCTCAGCTAGACCGACGGTTGTCGGGTGCAGCCCGTTCAATACCTTTTAGACAAGACTGAGGCTCCTTCGTGGCGAACATCAAGTCCCAGATCAAGCGCAACAAGACCAACGAGAAGGCGCGCCTGCGCAACAAGGCCGTCAAGTCCTCGCTGAAGACCGCTCTGCGCAAGGCCCGCGAGGCCGCTGCCGCCGGCGAGACCGAGAAGGCCGTCGTGCTGGCCCGCGCCGCCTCCAAGGCGCTGGACAAGGCCGTGAGCAAGGGCGTCATCCACGCCAACCAGGCCGCCAACAAGAAGTCGGCCATCACCAAGCGCGTCAACACCGCCGCCCAGGCCTGACGCCTCCGGGGGCTCCGACCCCCACCGCCTCGGGACGACCCGGCCCTCTACCCGGAGCCCTGAGGCGTGCGAGAACTCGCACCGCACGCGGCCTGCGTTCGCCACGCGGGTGCGGTGCACACAGCCGTACGAACAGGCGCCGCAGCCGGCCTCTTCCCCAGAGGCCGACTGCGGCGCCTGTCGCGTTCCGCGCCCCGGCCGCTATGGTCGGTCGGTCACGCGCGACCGAGCTGCGTTCGAGGCGCGGGGAGCGCCGCGACGCCAGTCACGAGGGGGACTTCCATGACGACGCCACCGCCGCCGACACCCGGACATGGGCCGAACAGGCCGGGGTACGGGTTCCCGCAGCAGACGCCGGGGGGTGTGCCCACCGGTACGCCCGTACCGGGTTCGCCGGGGCCGGCCGGGTTCGGCCCGCCGCCCGGGCTGCCCGCCTCGCCGGGGGCGGCCGTTCCCGGGGCCGCACCCACGGCTGTCTCCGGGGCCGTTCCGCCGGGTGTTCCCGCAGGTGTTCACCCGGGCGGGGCGGCCGGGGGCCGCTCCGGGGGCAACCTGCGCCGCAACGCCGTCTGGGCCTTCGTCGGCGCGGTGCTCGCCTCGGCCGGCTGGACCACCGCCGTACTGGTCATCCCGGGCCTGGTCAGCAGCGGCGGCGGCAAGTCCGCACCGCGCAGCCTCGGTTCGTACCACACCTCGGACAACTTCTGCGTCACCGCGAAGCCGGAGAACCTCCTCAAGACCTACAACACCTCGGACACCAGCTCGCCGACCCACCACACCGACCAGAACCCGGCCCTGGACAGCATGACCTGCTCGATGTCGCTCAAGCGCATCGGCGACACCACCTCCAGCGGCGAGTACGCCTCGGCCTACATGCGCGGCGACCTGCACAAGGCGGTGAACCCGGCACCGGAGTTCTCGGCCGCCAAGGAGGTCTACCGCGCGCGGGGCTACCAGATCAGCGACATCCCGGGCCTCGGCGAAGAGGCGTACTTCATCTACAAGGACGACCCGGGAACCTCGGACAAGACCTGGCACACCGTCAGCGCCGAGGTGGACGTCCGCGACGGCGGGATGACGTACTACATCTCCTGGAACGGCAGTTACACCGACGGCAAGAGCAAGGTGCCGTCCAAGGAGGACCTCCGCACGGCGCTGCAGGCCGACACCTGGGAGGCCGTCCGCTCGATGCGCAAGTGACGCGCGGGTGAGCGGCCCCACCCCGCCCCGGACCGTCAGTAGGCGGGGCGGGAGCCGGCCCGGGCGGCCCGGGCGACGGCGACCACCGCGCGCTCCAGGGCGAAGGCCGGATCGTCCGAGCCGCCCTTGACGGCGGCGTCGGCCCGGGCGATCGCGGTCAGCGCGGCGGCCACCCCGTCGCCGGTCCAGCCGCGCATCTGCTGGCGGACCCGGTCGACCTTCCACGGCGGCATGCCCAACTCGCGGGCCAGATCGGCCGGCCGCATGTTCCGGCCGGCGGTCGCCAGCCGCCCGATGCTGCGCACGCCGGAGGCCAGCGCGTAGGTGATGCCGGTCGGAGGCTGGCCGACGGCCAGCGCCCAGCGCAGCCGCTCCAGCGCCTCCGCGGCCCGGCCGGTGACGGCCAGGTCGGCCACCTCGAAGCCGGTCGCCTCGGCCCGGCCGCTGTAGTAGCGGGCCACCACCGTCTCGTCGATCGTGCCCTCGACGTCCGAGGTCAGCTGGCTGCACGCGGCCGACAGCTCGCGCAGGTCGCTGCCGAGCGCGTCCAGCAGCGCCTGGCAGGCCTCGGGGGTCGCGGAGCGGCCCAGGGTGCGGAACTCGCCCTTGACGAAGGCCAGCCGCTCGCTCGCCTTGGTCAGCTTGGCGCAGGCCACCTCGCGGCCGCCCGCCTTGCGCCCGGCGTCCAGCAGGCCCTTGCCCTTGGCGCCGCCGGCGTGCACCAACACCATGATCACTTCTTCGGCCGGGGCCTCGATGTACGCCTTGACCTCCTTCACCGAGTCGGCGGAGAGGTCCTGGGCGGCCCGGACGACGATCACCTTGCGCTCGGCGAACAGCGAGGGCGTGGTCAGCTCGGCCAGGCTGCCGGGCTGCAGCCCGCCGGGCGGCAGGTCCCGTACGTCGGTGTCCGGGTCCGCCGCCTTCGCCGCGGCCACCACCTGGGCGACCGCGCGGTCCAGCAGCAGCTCCTCCTGGCCGACCGCGAGGGTCAGCGGGGCGAGCAGGTCGTCGGGTGCACTCTTCCTGGCCATCGCCTACCAGCATCCCACGCGCCGCGGACACTCCCGCCCGACCGGTCACCCGGCCCGACCTGGAGAATGGCCCGGTGACCGAGAACCACACCACCGACCTGCCGGACGTCGACGACCCCTTCGTCCGCCAGCTGCTCGTCCTGCCCGACCGCGACGCCGCCGACGAGGCCGCCGAGGAGCTCAGCGCCGGCCACCCGGACCTCGGCGAGCTGGAGATCGTCCGCGACGCCCTGGCCGGCGAGGACGACGCCGAGGACGCCCAGTGGCTGATCGTCCTCGACCCCCCTGCCGACGGCTGGACCCCCACCCTCCTGCACGCCCTCGACACCGTCGCCACCTCCTACGAGGGCTGGCGCGAGGAGGCCTGACCGACACAGCAGCCGCCAGGGGGGGCGCCCTCGCCCGCGTAGAGGGGGTCGGCGTCGGCCCGGCCCGCGATCAGGACCCGGCTTGAGCGGCGGCTCGGCGACGACGAAGTCCGCGTCGCCGGGCCACCGCTCGGCGGGCTCGGTGCCGAAGAGTCGCGAGTGGAACGCGGTCGAGCCTTCGAGGTCGGCGAGGCCCGCGTCCACGACCCGACCCGACCGGGCCCGACCAGGCCCTTCGACGTCTCCCGACCGACGACCTCCCACCGCCTCGGGGGCTGCGCGAGGCCGGCCCGGCCGATCGGTGTTCAGCGCCGGTGCCAGTGCCGGCCCCGGCGCCGCCCGGCGGAGGAAAAGGCCAGGACCTTCCGAGAATTCCGGCGCATTGACGGTGCACGTTCACCAATTCCCTTGACGGGGCGTCCAGTTGGCGAGATCCGGCGAATTCCCGGATTTCTCCGCAGAGGGGTTCGGAACTGTTCATGTCTTGGCTGCCGCCGATATACCGAGGCCTCTGACCCTAGGAGCGCACCGCCGCAGCCAATTCCCCCTCCAGGAGTCTTCCGTGACCCGTCGTTATGTCCGGCTGGCCGCCACCCTCGGCGCAGCCGGTGTGCTGGCCGGATCCACCGTCGCCCAGGCGGCCGCCGCCGAGGAGGGCCGCGGCGCCCACGCCAAGCACGTGCTGCTGGTCTCGGTCGACGGCCTGCACCAGTCGGACCTGGCCCGGTTCGTGGCCGAGCACCCGCAGTCGGCGCTCGCCCGGCTGGTCCGCGGCGGTGTCGAGTACACCCACGCGAGCACCACCAACCCCTCGGACTCCTTCCCCGGCATGGTCGCCCAGCTGACCGGCGGCGGCCCGGGCACCACCGGCGTCTACTACGACGACACCTACAACGCGGCGCTGCTCCCGGCCGGCACCACCGACTGCAAGGGCGCCAAGCCCGGCGTCGAGGTGGACCTCACCGAGGACCTCGACAAGAACCAGGACGCGCTCGACGCCGGCCAGGGCCTCGCCGGCCTGCCCGGCTCCATCCTGCGGATGACCGGCCGGCCGCAGACCCTGCTCGACCCGGCCAAGCTGCCGGTCGACCCGCAGACCTGCAAGCCGGTCTACCCGCACTCCTACCTCCAGGTGAACACCGTCTTCGAGGTGGCCCGCGAGGCCGGTCTGCGCACCGCGTGGTCGGACAAGCACGCCGCCTACGACATCCTCAACGGCCCCTCGGGCGAGGGCATCCAGGACCTCTTCACCCCGGAGATCAACAGCAAGGCGGCCGGGTACAGCGGCGACTGGACCAAGGACAACCAGGCCACCGAACAGTACGACTCCTACAAGGTGCAGGCCGTCCTCAACGAGATCGACGGCTACGACCACAGCCGTTCGGAGAAGGTCGGCACCCCGGCGGTCTTCGGCCTGAACCTCCAGTCGGTCTCCACCGCGCAGAAGCTGAAGAGCTCCGACGGCCTCCAGGGCGGCTACGTCACCAAGGGCGTGCCCGGCCCGCTGGTCGAGAAGAACCTGGAATTCGTCGACCGGCAGATCGGCGCGCTGACCGAGGAGCTGCGCAAGCAGCACCTGGACGGCTCCACCACCGTCGTCCTCTCGGCCAAGCACGGCCAGTCCCCGATCGACCCGACCGCGCTCAACCGGATCGACGACGGCCCGCTGCTGGACGGCCTCAACGCCGCCTGGAAGGCAGCCCACCCGGGCGCCGGCGACCTGGTCGCCCACGCGGTCGACGACGACGGCGTGCTGCTGTGGCTGAACGACCGCTCCGCGGCCGCCACCGAGTTCGCCGAGAACCACCTGCTGGCGCAGAGCGGCAACGGCGTCGACATCGACGGCAAGGCCCGCCCGTTCACCCGGAGCGGCGTCGAGAAGGTCTACGCCGGCGAGGAGGCCGCCGAGTACTTCCACGTCACGCCGGGCGACCCCCGCGTGCCGGACGTCTTCGGCGTCGCGCAGTACGGCGTCGTCTACACCGGCGGCAGCAAGATCGCCGAGCACGGCGGTGCCCACGCCGACGACCTGGACGTGCCGCTGGTCGTCTCCGGCGCCGCCACCCCGGACGGTGTCCGCGAGGACGAGAAGGTCGAGACCAAGCAGATCGCGCCGACCATCCTGAAGCTGCTCGGCCTCAAGCCGAACGCGCTGCAGGCCGTCCGCAAGGAGCACACCCGGGTGCTGCCGGTCCGCTGACCGTTCCGGGCCCGCAATCGTCCGCTGCCCGTTGCCTCGGCCCGGGCGGGCCACGCTGGTTCGCGGCGCGCTCCGGGCAGGTCTGGAGCGCGCCGCGATCGCTTTCCCCGGGCCCCGCCACCGCCCCCCGCCCCTCCCTCCACCACCCGCCCCCTGCCCTGCCCCACGTTGTGGAGGGAGAATGAGAGCCGGGGTCACAGGGGTGGGGCTCGGGGCTCGGCGGTCGAGTGGCCCTGGCGGGCGGAGGGGGCGGCGTGGGTGCCGTGGTCGGGCTGGGGGTGGGCGGAGACGGCGAGGGTGGCCGGGGAGTCGCCGGTGACGGCGATGTCGCCCGCACGGTCCGTGCGCAGGACGGTGGCACCGAGCGCGCGCAGCCGGTCGACCGTACGCGGGGACGGGTGACCGTACGCGTTGCCCTCACCGCAGGAGATCAGGGCGAGCCGGGGCCGCAGGGCTGCGGTCAAGTCCCAGTCCTGGTGCGCCGAGCCGTGGTGCGCCACCTTCAGGACGTCGACCCGGCCCAGTCGGCCCAACAGGGCGGACTGGGCGGGTGGTTCGAGATCACCGAGCAGCGCCATCCGCAGCCCACCGGCCAAGGACACCAGCAACGCCACACTCGCGTTGTTCGCGCCGGGCGCCTCGACGGCTGCCCGCGGATCCGGCCACACCACATCCCAGGCCAACTCCGCACCCGCCGACCGTCGTTCACCACGACCCGCACGCAGCAGCGGCACACCGGCCGCGGCCGCCCAGCCGACCACCCGGGCCGCCTCACCCGGCGGATCGTCCAGTGCGGTGCCCTCGACCGCACCGACATCGCGGCCCCGCAGCACCCCTGGCACGCCCTCGACATGGTCGGCGTGGAAGTGCGTCAACAGCAGGAGCGGAACCGTCGTGATGCCGAGGTCGCGCAGACACCGGTCGGCGGCGTTCGGGTCCGGCCCCGTGTCGATCACCACCGCGCTGTCCGGCACATCGGTCCGAAGGGCCAACATGTCTCCCTGCCCGACATCGCACATCACGAGCCGCCACCCGGGCGGCGGCCAGCCGGTGGCGATCCGGGCGAGCTGTGGGGGGCGCAGCAGAACGGCCAGCAGCACCACCAGCAGGGCCCCTGTCACCAGCGCCCGGGCCCTGCGGCGCCGGGTACAGGCCCGCCGGCCGGGCTCCGTCCGTCGGGGCAGCAGCAGGGGCGCCGCCCAGCAGGCGGCCAGGGTGGCGAGGGCGACCGTCACCGTCCCGAACCAACCGCCCGGCCAGGCCAGTTGGCCACCCGGCAGTTCGGCCCCGCGCCGCGCCACGAAGGCGAGCCAGCTGGCCGGCACTCCGGCCGGCTCGGCGAGCAGACGGGCCACGGCCGGGAAGAAGGGTTGCAGGACGAGCACCCCGAAGCCGAGCAACGTCGCCGGGGCCACCGCCAGTTCGGCCAGCAGGTTGCAGGGGATCGCGACCAGGCTGATGTGCCCGGACAGCACCACCGTCACCGGCGCGCACAGCGCCTGCGCCGCCGCCGTCGCCGCCAGCGCGCCCGCCAGGTGGTGCGGCCAGCGCCGGGCCCGCAGGGCCTCGGCCCAGTGCGGCCCGAGGACGAGCAGCCCGACGGTGGCCAGCACCGAGAGGAGGAAGCCGAAGGATCGGGCCAGGAACGGGTCCAGCAGGACGAGGACCAGCACGGCTCCGGCGAGCGCGGGTACGGCCTGGCGGGGACGGCCGGTGGCCAGGGCCAGCATGCCGATCAGCCCTGTTCCCGCCGCCCGCAGCACGCTCGGCTCGGGCCGGCAGACGGTGACGAAGGCCAGCGTCAGCGCCGTGCCGAGCAGGGCGGTGGTGCGCAGCGACAGCCCCAACACCGGGGCCAGTCCCCGCCGTTCCGCCGTACCGGCCTGGCCGGGTGCGCCGAGCAGTACGCCGAGGACGATGGCCAGGTTGGCCCCGCTGACGGCCACCAGGTGCACCAGGTCGGTGGCCCGGAAGGCGTCCACGAGGTCGTCGGGCAGCCGCGAGGTGTCGCCGACCACCAGCCCCGGGAGCAGCCCGCGCGCGTCGGCGGGGAGCCCGGCGGATGCCGTGCGCAGGCCTTCGCGCAACCGTCCGGCGATCCGCTGCGGCAGGCTCGGCGGGGCGAGCTGCCGGGGCGGGCCGTGGACGACCAGCAGCGCCGCGGACTCGGTGTCGTAACCCTCCCCCGCCGGCCGCACCTCGGCCTCCACGGCCAGCCGCTCGGACGGGAGCAGCCCCAGCCAGGGCTTGCTCTCCGGTCCTCGGACCATGACGGTCACGGGGGTGTGGGTGCGGGTGGCCCGCCCGTCCGGAAGGACGGTGACGCGGTCGGCCACCGTCTCCACGGTGAGGAGGCTCTGCCCGCCCGTGGTGCCGCCCCGGGAGGCGTGGACCTTCGGGTCCCCCGCGACGGTCAGCTCCACCTCCACCACGGGCGCAGGCGCGCCCGGGGATCGCGGCGGGGCGTGCTCGGCCGCGCGGGCGAGCTCCGGCAGCGGCCCCCGGTGCAGGTCGGCGGTGTGCAGCGGGGTCGCGAGCGCGGCCGCCGCTCCGGTGAGCAGGACCGCGGCCAGCGACACCGCGGCCCCGCGCCGACGTAGGAGGCCCGGCCGGACGAGCAGCAGGACGGCCGCGAGGGCGGCGACGCCCGCCAGTGAGAGGAGCAGGACCTCGGACCCCGGTTCCAGGGTCAGCAGCGCCGCCGCGACCACCCAGGCCGAGACCGCGGGGAGTAGCAGCCGGAAGTCGGCACCCGAGGACCGGGGGCGCGGGAGCGGTGCGGTGACGGCGGACACGGCGGTACCTCCCTTCAAGGGTCGGCGAGGAAAAGCAAGAGGGACGGGGAAGAACGGCAAGAGGGACGGGGAAGAACGTCAGAGCGTCAGCAGCGGACGGAGTTCCGCGAAGGTCCGGGCACCGATGCCGCTGACCTGTCGGAGCTGGTCGACCGTACGGAAGGAGCCGTGCGAGGTGCGGTAGGCGAGGATGCGCTGGGCGAGAGTCGGACCGACGCCCGGGAGGGTGTCGAGCTGTTCGAGGGTGGCGCGGTTGAGGCTGACGGGTGGTCGGGGCGTGCCGCCCCCGGGAGGCCCGTTGGCGCCACCGGAGACCTGGACGGGAGCCGGGGCCTGCTCGCCGACCAGGATCTGCTCACCATCCGTCAGGACCCGGGCCAGGTTGAGGCCCCTGGTGTCCGTCTCCGGCAGCGGACCGCCCGCCGCCCGTAGGGCGTCCGCCACCCGGGAGCCGCCCGGCAGGGTGTGCAGGCCGGGCAGGTGGACCCGCCCGCCGACGTCGATCACGACGGCGGCATCGGCCCCCGGGCCCGCAGCGGCCTCGGGCGGACCGGCTCCGGAACCGGTCCCGGAGCCGGCCGAGACATCGCCCGAGGGCGTGCCCGGCTCCGCCGGCGCCGAGGCCAACGCCGGAACCGCCACCGACTCCGGCCTGGCCAGCCAGAAGTGCTGCACGGCGTAGCCCACCGCGAACAGCAGCAGGATCACCAGCCCGGCCACCGCCCGCCGGTCGAGCGCCAGTGCCGTGGCGAACCGCAGCCGCCCGCCACCCGGGGGCGGATCGGCGAGGTCCACCGCCGCCGACGGCGCCGTCTCGACGGGCGGCGGCGGAGAAGTCCCCGAGGGCGGAGAAGTCCCCGAGGAGGAGCCGCCCACCGGCTCGTCGTCCGCCGTCGGCAGCAGCGCCGCCATTCGCAGCCGCACCGTCTCGTTGATCGCTTGGCGCTTCGCCGCGCCCAGGCCCAAAGTCGTCATGGCGAGGACGCTAGGAGCCCGGAGGGCCGCCCGCGGAAATCACCGGAACCCTGTGGATAACTTGGGGGTTGTGGATAAAAAACGTCACTCACACGCGTGAGGGGCACCCGCGGAAATTGACCGGACGGCCGCCTCAGCGCGGCGCGACCACCACCGCGAGCAGGCCCGGCCCGACGTGCGCGCCGATCACCGCCCCCACCTCGCCCACGTACAGTTCCCGCAGCCCCGGTACCCGCGCCCGCAGCCGCTCCGCGAGCGGCTCGGCCCGGTCCTCGGCCGCCAGGTGGTGAACGGTGATGTCCACCTCGCCCTCCCCCGACCGCTCGACCGCGAGCTCCTCCAGCCGCGCGATCGCCCGCGAGGCCGTCCGCACCTTCTCCAGCGGCTCGATCCGCCCGCCGTCCAGGTGCAGCAGCGGCTTGACCGCCAGCGCCGACCCGAGCAGCGCCCGCGCCGACCCGATCCGTCCGCCCCGGCGCAGGTGCTCCAGGGTGTCCACGTAGAAGAACCCGCTGGTCCCGGCCGCCCGTCGCTCCGCCGCCCCGGCCGCCCCGGCCAGGCCCTGACCGGCCTCGATCGCCTCGGCCGCCGCCAGCACCCCGTATCCGAGGGCCATGCCGACCAGTCGGCTGTCCACCACCCGCACGGGTACGGGCGCCTCGGCGGCCGCCAGACGGGCGGCCTCGACCGTGCCGGACAGTTCGCCGGAGATGTGCACCGAGACGATCCCCTTCGCCCCGGCCTCGGCGGCCGCGCGGTAGGTGGCGGCGAAGGTCTCCGGGTTGGGTCGGGAGGTGGTCACCCGCTGCTTGGCGCGCAGTGCCTCGGCGACGTCCTTCGGGGAGATCTCGACGCCCTCGCAGAGGACCGAGTCCCCGACCGCGACGCTCAGCGGGACCACCGTGATCCCGTGCCGATCGAGAGCCGCCTGCGGCAGATAGGCCGTCGAATCGGTGACAAGTGCGAGGTCGGAGGGCATGAGGCGGAGGTTACTCCCCGTTCGTCCGGGAGGACAGCGCTCTTCCCGGCGCACCGGGAGGACGCGGTGACTCAGCCCGCCGAGGGCCCCGTCGACGGCTTGCGCAGCCGCTGCGCCAGCTTCGCCAGCGGTTCGGCCAGCCCGAGCAACTCCTCCGCGCTCGGCCGCCCCTTCCCGTCCGTCAGCCCGGCCCGAGCCGCACCCGCCGACGAACCGACGCCGGCACCCGCACCCGCACCCGCACCCGCACGCGCACCCGCCGACGAACCGACGCCGGACGAGGACCCCGCACCGGACGAGGGCCCCGCAGAACCCGCCCCGGCGGTGTCCCAGTGCCGCAGCGCCCCCGCCTCGCTCTCGCACTCCTGGCTCAGCCGGCCCAGCTCGTCGTCCGCGAACCGGCGCATCCGGTCCTGCGCCGCCCACCGCATGGTCTCCGCCGAGTGGGTGATCCGCTCCGCCCGCTCCCGCAGCTCCGGCAGCTTGGCCGCGATCCGCGCGGTGTCCGGCTCGCGCTCCAGCATCCGCAGCTCGCCGTCCAGCTCCGCCGCGTGGGCGTCGAGCCGGGTCAGCAGCGCGAGGGCCTCGCCGAGCTGGCCGTCCTGCGCCAGCCCGCTCTCCAGCACCTGCCGGGTGCCGTCCAGGGCGGTCCGCAGCTTGAGCCGGACGGTGGCGATCTGCGCGGGCGGGCCGACCTTGGTGTACGTCTTCGCCTTGAGGGTGGCGGTCTCGACGGCGCGCCGGGCGTTGGCCTCGTGCCTCCCGACCTTCTCGGCGACCGTCTTGGCCGCCTTGACCGTGCCGGCCACGGCCAGGACCAGCACCGCGATCCCGAAGAGCAGGACCAAGCCGATCATCACGCCGAACACGTCCATCGCGCGCCACCTTCCGCCACCGGGTCGGCCCCCACCGGGCCCAACGCGGGCCGCACTGCCGAGGGTTCCACCGTAGCCCCCGCACCCGGCCCGGGGCCGGTCCGAACAGGCCCGACGGGCGGAGATCAGGGACAGATCCGGGATCTCCCCGAGGGCCCGGGACCAAGGCCCCGCGAGCCACCGGGAAGCCCGCGGCAAAAGCACCGGGCGGGTGCCCCGAAGGACACCCGCCCGATCACACCGGCCCGGCCGGCCTCACCCGGACCCTCAGCCGGTGACGATGTTCACCAGCTTCGGCGCCCGCGCGATCACCTTCCGCACCGCCGCGTCGCCGATCGCCGCGACCACCGCCGGGTCGGCCAGCGCCAGCGCCTCCAGCTCGGCGTCCGAGATGCTCGGCGCGACCTCCAGCCGGGCCTTCACCTTGCCCTTGATCTGCACCACGCAGGTCACCGTCTCGTCGACCACGTACGCCGGGTCGGCGACCGGGTAGTCGGCGTGCGCCAGCGACTCGCCGTGGCCCAGGCGGCGCCACAGCTCCTCGGCGATGTGCGGGGCCAGCGGCGCGACCATCAGGACCAGCTGCTCGGCCACCGCCCGCGGCGTGGAGCCGCGCTTGACCAGGTAGTTGTTCAGCTCGATCGCCTTGGCGACGGCCGTGTTGAAGCGCAGCCCGGCCATGTCGCCGCGGATGCCGTCGATCGCCTTGTGCAGGGCGCGCAGGGTCGCCTCGTCCGGCTGCTCCTCGGTGACGACCAGTTCACCGGTGGTCTCCGAGACGACGTTGCGCCACAGCCGCTGCAGGAAGCGGTACGAGCCGACGACGGCCCGGGTGTCCCAGGGGCGGGAGACGTCCAGCGGGCCCATGGACATCTCGTACAGGCGCAGGGTGTCCGCGCCGTACTCGTCGGCGATGTCGTCCGGGGCGACGGCGTTCTTCAGGGACTTGCCCATCTTGCCGGCCTCGCGCTTGACCGGCTCGCCCTGCCAGAAGTACTTGCCGTCGCGCTCCTCGACCTCGGCGGCGGGCACCGGGAAACCGCGCTCGTCGCGGTAGACGTCCGCGGTGATCATGCCCTGGTTGAACAGCTTGTGGAACGGCTCGACCGAGGAGACGTGGCCCAGGTCGTGCAGCACCTTGTGCCAGAAGCGCGCGTACAGCAGGTGCAGCACGGCGTGCTCGGCGCCGCCGACGTACAGGTCGGCGCCGCCGGCCGGCTTGGCCGCGGTGGGGCCCAGCCAGTACCGCTCGTTGGCCGGGTCGACGACGGCCTCGGTGTCGGTCGGGTCGACGTAGCGCAGGTCGTACCAGCACGAACCCGCCCAGTTGGGCATGGTGTTGGTCTCGCGGCGGTACTTCTTGACGCCGTCGCCCAGGTCCAGCTCGACGTCGACCCAGGCCTCGTTGCGCGACAGCGGGGTCTCCGGCGAGGAGTCCGCGTCGTACGGGTCGTAGGTGCGCGGCGAGTAGTCGTCGACCTCGGGGACCTCGACCGGCAGCATCGACTCGGGCAGCGCGTGCATCACGCCGTCCTCGTCGTAGACGATCGGGAAGGGCTCGCCCCAGTACCGCTGACGGCTGAACAGCCAGTCGCGCAGGCGGTAGTTGACGGTGCCCTCGCCGATGCCGCGCTCGGCCAGCCAGGCGGTGACGGCGGCCTTGGCGTCGACCACGCTCAGCCCGTCCAGCGACAGATCGCCTTCGGAGCGGGCGGAGTTGACGATGACGGAGTCGTAGGTGTCGAACGCGTCGTCCCAGGCGGCCGGGTCCTGGCCGCGCCCGTCGGTCGGCTCGACGACGCAGCGCATCGGCAGGGCGAAGGCGCGGGCGAACGCGAAGTCGCGGTGGTCGTGGGCGGGGACGGCCATGATGGCGCCGGTGCCGTAGCCCATCAGCACGTAGTCGGCGATGAACACCGGGACGGACTCGCCGCTGACCGGGTTGACGGCGTAGGCGCCGGTGAAGACGCCGGTCTTGACCTTGGCCTCGACCTGCCGCTCGACGTCCGACTTGGCGGCGGCCGCGGCGCGGTAGGCGGCGACGGCCTCGGCGGGGGTGGCGGCGCCGCCGGTCCACTCGGCGGGCACACCCTCCGGCCAGGCGGCGGGGACGATGGAGTCGACCAGGCCGTGCTCGGGCGCCAGCACCATGTAGGTGGCGCCGAACAGGGTGTCGGGCCGGGTGGTGAAGACGGTGATCTTGCCGGCGTCGACGGCGAAGTCGACCCGGGCGCCCTCGGAGCGGCCGATCCAGTTGCGCTGCTGCAGCTTGATGGCCTCGGGCCAGTCCAGCAGGTCCAGGTCGGCGATCAGGCGGTCGGAGTACGCGGTGATGCGCATCATCCACTGGCGCAGGTTGGACTTGAACACCGGGAAGTTGCCGCGCTCGGAGCGGCCGTCCGCGGTGACCTCCTCGTTGGCCAGCACGGTGCCCAGGCCCGGGCACCAGTTGACCGGCACCTCCTTGGCGTAGGCCAGCCGGTACTCGCCCAGGACCTCGTCGCGCTCCGCGGCCGACAGCTCCGCCCAGGCGCGCCCGCCCGGCACCTCACGCGAGCCGGACTCGAACCGGCCGACCAGCTCGGCGATCGGACGGGCCTTGCGCGCGTCCTCGTCGTACCAGGAGTTGAAGATCTGCAGGAAGATCCACTGGGTCCAGCGGTAGTAGTCCGGGTCGATCGTGGAGATCGAGCGGCGCGGGTCGTGGCCCAGGCCCAGCCGGCGCAGCTGCTGGCGCATGTTGGCGATGTTGGCCTCGGTGGAGACCCGCGGGTGGGTGCCGGTCTGCACCGCGTACTGCTCGGCGGGCAGGCCGAAGGCGTCGTAGCCCAGCGTGTGCAGCACGTTGTGGCCGGTCATCCGCTGGTAGCGGGCGAACACGTCGGTGGCGATGTAGCCCAGCGGGTGGCCGACGTGCAGGCCCGCGCCCGAGGGGTACGGGAACATGTCCATGATGAAGCTGTGCGGCTTCGCGGCGACGTCCCCCGCGGCCGGGTCGGCCAGCGCACCGGTGGGGTTGGGGGCGTGGAAGGTGCCCTCCTTCTCCCAGAGGTCCTGCCAGCGGGACTCGATGTCCGCCGCCAGCGCGGCGCTGTACCGGAACGTCTCGGTCGCGGTCTCGGCCGCGCCGGACGCAGGGGTCGTCTCGCTCATGGTCCTTCAAGCTCCATCGGTGTCAGTTGGCGAACCGCGACGCGGCCGGCCCGTGGACCCGTCCCACGACGCGGGCGGGGGCGGAAAACAAAAAATCCCCTCGCAGGAGGGGATGCCACGCCGACTCCGGCACCGCCCGAAGGCGCGGCCAGTCCTGGTCAGCGCGGCCGGCTAAGGAGCAGGCGCACGGTTCGCATGGGCTCAGGGTACCGCAAGCAGGTCAGGGCACTCCCGGCCGTACCGCACGGCGGGCGCCCCGCGCCGGGCCCGGCCCACCACACCGTGCCGAGCCCGGATCCCCGCGCCGGACCGCGCCGCGCCGTGCCGGACCGGGATCACCGCGCCGCCGCCCGCCCCGCCGCGTCGAAGTCCCGCAACGCCTTCGCCAGCCGCTCCGACTGCATCCCCGCCGCCAGCGAGCGCGCCTGCGCCACGGTACGGGCGGCCTCGCGCTGGTCGCCGAGCCTCCGGTGGGCCTCGGCGAGGCGGACCATCAGCAGCGCCTTGGACCGCGCCCGCCCCGGCCCGAGCCCGGCGACGGCCTCGGCGAGCAGCGGCTTGGCCATCCGGCACCGGCCGAGCGCCAACCGCCCCTCCCCCACCATCCCGGCGAGGTCGGCCCGGGCCTCCTCGGTGCCGGGCACGCCGTCCAGTTCGGCGAAGGCCCGGACGGCAGCCGCCTCGGCCTGCTCGGCCTCGCCGCGGCGGCCGTGGGCGCGGGAGATCCGGCCGAGCTGACGGGCCCGGGAGGTGGGGCTGAGCGCGGGGCCGTGGGTCTCCAGGGCGGTGCGCAGCGCGGAGACGGCGTCCAGGCCCCGCCCGCCGGCGCCCTGGGTGGCGAGCACCACCAGTGCGCCGAGCCCGGCGACGCCGAGCCGGGGGTCGCCGCTGACATGGGCGGCCCGCAGCGCGGCGACGAAGGCCCGTTGGGCGGCCGCGTCGTGGCCGAGGTCGTAGGCGGCCCAGCCGGCCAGCCGGGCGAGCCTGCTGGCCGTCCCGTACAGCTCACGGCCCAGCCGTTCGTCGTACGCGCCGAGCTCCAACAGCTTGGCGAGCATCGCGAGTTCGGCCCGGGTGGGGCCGAGGACGAGGCCGCCGCCGCAGGAGCGTTCGAGTCGCTGCTTGCTACGGAAGGACAGGCCCAGTTCGCCGACCAGTCCGGCGTCGATGCGCAGCGCGCCCTCGCCGCCGCCGACCGGCGGGGGCGGCGAGGCGAGCCGTTCGGCGGCGTGGTCGAGGTCGGCGCTGCGGAAGAGGTCGGTGAGGCGGACGGGCCCGGCGTCGGTGGCGGCCTCGCGCAGGGCGGTCTGGGCGGTGTCGGCGGTCCACGGGTCGGTGAGCAGCCGGGGCGAAAGGATCTTGGCGCCACGGTGGCCACCCATCCGGCCCCAGAGCTGCTCGTAGGTGACGGCGATGCCCAGGGTGCGACTGAGCACCTCGCAGACGGTCTGGTCGTGCGGGCTGCGCGGCACCATGCCGCGGTCGCGCCACTTGTAGGGGGCGGTGGAGCTGATGGCCAGGCCCGGCGGCAGGGCGAGGCTGACCTCGCGGGCCAGCCGTTCCGGACTCCAGCCGAGCTGGTGCAGTATCCGGGCCAGCTCCTCGTTCCGCCTTCGCTGCAGATCGGCCATGGCACGACGGTAGCGGTCTTTCCCGCCCGTCCGCCGATGGCATGGACACAACGGCGAAGAGCCGCCCCCCGTGACGGGAGGCGGCTCTTGATCACTGTGGAGCTATGGGGAATTGAACCCCAGACCTCTTGCATGCCATGCAAGCGCTCTACCAACTGAGCTATAGCCCCTTGACCTGCGATGTCACCGGGTTTCTCGGCCGTTTCCGTCCGTTTCCCTCGGCGACATCGACTACTTTACACGGTCCGGGGCGTGCTCCAGAAATCCGTTTCCCGAGGTGCGGGCCACGGGGAGGATCAGGGCCCCCGGCGCACCGCCCGCCGGCTGCGCGCGGCGAAGCCCGAGGCCAGCAGCACCCCGACGGCATTGACCGCCAGGGTGACCTCCAGCGCGTGCCCCGACTCGGCGGCCGGCGCCGGCAGGTCCACCTGCCCGAGGAACACCGAACCGAGCACCGCGACCCCGATCACCTGTCCGAGCTGGATGACCGTCACCATCACCCCGCTGGCATCGGCCGCGTCCTCGGGCGCCACCCCCGCGAGCGCCCGGGCGAACAGCGGCGCGTACGCGCAGCCGGCGGTCAGGCCGAGCGCGGCCATCTCCGCCAGCGGCACCGCCCCGATCTCCGAGCCGCCGCCGAGCAGCACCCCCAGCAGCAGGTAGCCGCCCCCGAGCAGCACCGCGGAGAGCACCGGCAGCAGCCCGTGCAGGCGGCCCGGCAACCGGTGCCAGTGCAGGCTGGCCAGCCCGAAGCCGACCGCGACGGGCGCCGAGCAGAGCCCGGCCCGCAGCGCGCTGTGACCGAGCGCGGCCTGCTGGTGCAGGGCGAAGGAGAACATGAAGCCCGAGAAGGCCGCCATGATCGCGAACAGTCCGGCCGCCGCCGGGCGCAGCCCGGGGGCGCGCAGCACCCGCCCGGAGATCAGCGGCTGCCCACCGCGCCGGGCTATGCCGCGTTCGACCACCACGAACAGGCCGAACAGCAGCACGCTGCCCGCGATCATCACCCAGCCCCAGGTCGGCCAGCCGAGTTCGTGGCCGAGCACCAACGGCACCACCAGCAGGCCGAGCGCCGCGCCCAGCACCACCAGGCCCGGGAGGTCGAAGCCGCGCGAGGCGTCGCCGGGCAGCCGCGGCAGCAGCCGGGCGCCGGCGGCCAGCAGCACCAGCCCGAGCGGCACGTTGACCAGGAACACCGGCCGCCACCCGGTGCCGAACAGGTCGGCGCTGACCAGCACCCCGCCGAGCACCTGCCCGAGCGCCATGCCGCCGGCCAGCACCGCCGAGTAGAGGCCGAGCGCCCGGGCGCGGGCGGCGCCGGTGAAGGTGCGCTGCAGCAGGCTCATCGCCTGCGGCACCATCAGCGCCGAGCCCGCGCCCTGGAGCAGCCGGAAGGCGATCAGCCAGCCGGTGCCCGGGGCGAGGCCGCAGGCCAGCGAGGTGGCGGTGAAGGCGGCCAGGCCGAGTTGGAACAGCCGGCTGTAGCCGTAGCGGGCGCCGAGCCGGGCGCCGGTGATCAGCAGGACCGCGTAGGCGATGGTGTAGCCGGCGATCACCAGTTGCAGCGCGGCGCCGGAGGCGCCGAGGTCGGTGCGGATGGTGGGCACCGCGACATTGACGATGGAAACATCGAGCACGGCCATGAACTGCCCGCACAGGACGAGCGCGAGGAGGAGCCCGGGCCGTACGGCCGGGGCCTCGCCGGTGCCTCCGACCACGCCGGGTCGGATCTGAAGGTCCGTCATGGCGGCCATCTTGGGGCCGTCCCGGTACTGGTGGTTAGAGCTTGCCGATCCTGGTACTGGCAGCACCTGTATCGCCCGGGCGCGCTGCGGCACGATGGACGGCATGACCGTGCTGGAGGAACTGCCCACCGCGGCGGGCGGCCGCGACCGCCGTCGAACCGAGCTGGCCCGTTTCCTGAAGGCCTGCCGGGCACGGGTCACCCCCGAGGACGTCGGCCTGCCGCCGGGACTGCGCCGCCGCACGCCGGGGCTGCGCCGCGAGGAGGTCGCACAGCTCGCCGGGGTCGGGGTCACCTGGTACACCTGGCTCGAACAGGGGCGTCCGATCAACGCCAGCGAGCAGGTGCTGCTGGCGGTGGCCCGGGCGCTGCGGCTGGACGGCACCGAGCGCGCGCACCTGTTCCGGCTGGCCGGGGCGGCCCCCTCGCCGCTCGCGCAGCCGGCCCCGCCGGAGCTGAGCCCGTCGATCCGGGTGATCCTGGACTCGCTCGCCCCGCTGCCGGCTGCCGTCTCCAACACCCGGTTCGACGTGCTGAGCTTCAACCAGCCGTACCGCTCGCTGTTCGGCACCGAGCGGATGCGCCCGTCCCAGGGGGTCTTCTTCAACAGCCTCTGGTGCATGCTGACCGCGCCGTCGTGCTGCAACCCGTGCCAGAACCCGGAGGAGACCCTGCCGCGGATGGTGGCGGTGCTGCGCTCGGCGTACGGCAAGCACGTCGGCGAGCCGGTCTGGGAGGCCCATGTGCAACGGCTGTCGGCGCGCAGCGAGCTGTTCCGGGAGCTGTGGGAGCGCCAGGAGGTGGCACCGCCGAAGACCCTGCTGCGGATCTTCCGCCACCCGGTGCTCGGTGTGATGCGGCTGGACGCCACCTATCTGACGATGCCGGGCGTGCCGGAGTGCTACATCGTGGTCTACGTCCCGGTGGCCGACCAGGACCGGGAGCGGGTCGAGGCGCTCAACTCGCTGCCGCCGGGCGGCTGGCAGCACACCTGCGTGTCCTGACCGCCTCCGGGCGGAACGCGAGAGGCCGCCACCCGGTGGGTGACGGCCTCTCGAACCACTGTGGAGCTATGGGGAATTGAACCCCAGACCTCTTGCATGCCATGCAAGCGCTCTACCAACTGAGCTATAGCCCCGCGACACGGACGACCCCGGCCCCTGAATTCCAACTGGCCACGACCGCCGATGCGGAGTGGAGCTATGGGGAATTGAACCCCAGACCTCTTGCATGCCATGCAAGCGCTCTACCAACTGAGCTATAGCCCCGCACTCACCGGATCTCCCGCTTCCCTTCCGGGCCGCGTTCCCTCCGTGCGAACGAGGAAGACTCTAGCCGGTCAGGCCCGGAACTGCGAAATCCGCGTCTTCCGGGCCCCCGCGACCGCTCCCCCGAGGCCAACCGGGGGATCCCCCCGAGGCCCCCGGAGAAGCCCCGGGGAAGCCCCGGGGAAGCAGCACGGAGAAGGCCCCCGGAAGCCTCCGGGGAGTCCCCGAAGCCCCCGAGGGCCCTCGTCGCCCGGGTGCCGACCCCGGCCGGAACCGTCAGGTGTCGTCGCCGATGACCGGCTGCGGGAGCGTACCCGCGTTGTGCTCCAGCAGCCGCCAGCCGCGCGCCCCCTTGCCGAGCACCGACCAGCAGCAGTTGGACAGCCCGCCGAAGCACTCCCACAGCGGCGGCTCCAGGCCCAGCAGCCGCCCCAGCATGGTGCGGATGGTGCCGCCGTGGCTGACCACGACCAGTGTGCCGCTCTCCGGCAGCTTGGCGGCGGCTTCCAGCACCACCGGCACCGAGCGGTCGGCGACCTCGGTGGACAGCTCGCCGCCACCGCGTCGCACCAGTTCCCCGGCCGCCCAGGCCACGTACTCCTCCGGGTAGCGCTCACGGATCTCGGCGTTGGTCAGCCCCTGCCAGGAGCCCGCGTAGGTCTCCCGCAGGCCCTCGTGGTGCTGCACGTCGAGCCCCGTGATGCGGGCCAGCTCCTCGGCGGTGCGCCGGGCGCGCTTGAGGTCCGAGGAGATCAGCAGGTCCGGGCGCAGGCCGGAGAGCAGCCGGGCCGCCCGCTGGGCCTGCAGGACGCCCTGGCCGGTCAGCTCGATGTCCGTCGTGCCCTGGAAACGCGATTCCAGGTTCCAGGAGGTCTGGCCGTGCCGCCAGAAGACGATGCGCGGACCGCGCGTCTCCCGGCTCAGTGCAGGTCCTCGGGCTTGCCGAAGTCGTCGGCCGGGGCGACGGCGTTGCCGGCCCCGTCGGTGATGGCGTCGGGGCGGTTGCGCGAGGCCATGGCGTCCTCGGGCAGCGGCAGCTCGGGGCAGTCCTTCCAGAGCCGGTCCAGCGAGTAGAAGGAGCGCTCCTCGGAGTGCTGGACGTGCACGACGATGTCCAGGTAGTCGAGCAGGATCCAGCGGCCCTCGCGCTCGCCCTCGCGGCGCACCGGCTTGATGTCCAGCTGCTCGCGCAGCTGGTCCTCGATCTCCTCGGCGATCGAGCGGACCTGGCGGTCGTTGTTCGCGGAGGCGATCAGGAAGGCGTCGGTGATCGACAGCACCTCGCTGACGTCGAAGGCGATGATGTTGTGCGCGAGCTTGTCGGCCGCCGCCTGCGCGGCGACGGTGATGAGCTGCTGGCTGTGGTCGGTGACGGTCACGGTGTTCTTCCGGCTCGGCGGCTTGGGGCGGCCCCGGCGAGCGGCCGGGGGTCGCCTTCCAGGATCTCACGCCGCCCCGGCGGCCCCGGAACCGTTTTCCGGGGCCGCTCGGGCCGGGCGAGGCCGATCGGGGCCGAACCGGGCCGCCGGCCTACTGCTTGGGCGGCTGGTAGTCCTTGCCCAGCACGACCACCAGGTCCGCGTTCTGGGCGTCGCCCACCTTCTTCACCGCCGAGTCCGGCAGCCCCAGGCTGGTCGCCAGCGACTTCGCCGCGGCCTGCCGGGCGTCGTCGGTGTAGCGGATCTCACTGGTGGCCTGCGCGGCGGTCTTGGCGCCGCCCGGGATGAAGGTCAGGCCCGAGTTGACGATCTGCACCTGGGCGGCGGCGGCGGCCGCGTCGTTGCCGGAGGCGTCCTGCAGCGAGACCCGGGCCGGAGCGTCGCCGGCCGCCGCGGACTTCACGGTGCCGCCGAGCACATCCTTGACCTGCTTGCCGGCGGTCGCCTCGTCCAGGCTGCCGTCCGGCTTGACGGTCAGCGCGGTGGTGCCGAAATGGCCGTCCTTCGCCTGCTGGGCGAGCTGGGCGAGCACCCCGGCCAGGGCGTCCTCGGGCAGCGAGGGGTCGAGCACCGCGTTCATCCGGTGCACGTCGTCCTTGGCGTCCTTGAACTCGGTCGGCATGGTGCGCACCACCGCGTCCATCACCTGCCCGAACCGGGCCAGCTGGGCGTCCCGGTTCTCGCCGGGCCCCTGCAGGGTGGCGTACGCGACCGCGGCCTTGCCGCTGAGCAGGACGTTCTTGCCCGCCGCGGACAGCAGCTTGCCGTCCGGCTTGCCGCCCTCGTGGGTCTCGGCGTTGGTGTCCACCCGGACACCGCCGAGCTGGGAGACCAGCAACTCCAGGTAGGGGGTGTCCAGCCGCCAGGTGCCCGCCACCGGGGCGCCCAGCACCGTGGACAGCCCGTCGCGGGTCGCCGAGGCGCCGATCGCGTCCATCGACTGGCCGACGGTGGTCACCGGCGGCTCGCCCGGTCCGGGCAGCCGCAGGTTGTCGGGCAGCAGCAGCACCGTGCCCTTGTGCCCGGAGGCGTCGTTGACCAGCAGCGCGCTGGACACCTTTCCCTGCAGGTCGCGCAGGTGGACGACGTTGACCTGGCGCCCGCCAGCCGCGGCGGCCGCGGTCGGCTTGTCGCCGGTGAACCACAGGTAGCCGCCGACGCCGCCCGCCACCAGCGCCACCACCACACCGAGGCCGACCAGCCGGCTGCGCAGCTTGCGGCGCCGCTCGGCGCGCACCTCGCTGCGGGACTCGGCGAACTTCAGCCAGTCGATGACGTCCTCGGTCTCCTCCGCCTCCTCGTCGACGAAGGTGAACTCGCCCGTGGTGTAGCTGTCCTTGGGCGCGCGGGAGCCGGCCTTGCCGGACCGGACCCCGGCGACCTGCTCGGACGGCGCCCCGGGCTTGGCCGGGGCCGCCTCGGCGGCCGGCCGGGGCGTGCGCGGACGCGGCAGCGGCACGGCGGCCGGAGCCGCGGGCTCAGCGGGCGCGGCGGGGGCGACGGCCTCGGGCTGCGGCTCGGCGACGACCGGCGCGGCCTGGTACGGCTGCTGGTACCCCTGGTGGTACGCCTGCTGCTGGTAGCCGCCGTACGGGTCCTGGGTGTACACGGGCTGCCCGTACTGGTCGTACTGCGGCTGCTCGTACCCCTGCTGCTGGTACCCCTGGTACCCCTGCTGGTAGCCCTGCTGCTGGTAGCCCTGCTGCTGGTGGCCGGTGAAAGCGCCCTGGCCGTACACCGGCTGCCCGTACTGGTCGTACTGCGGCTGCTCGTACCCCTGCTGCTGGTACCCCTGGTACGGCTGCTGGTACTGCCCGGTGGACCACTCCTCCGGCTGCTGCCCGTTGCCATTGCGCTCGCTCATGCGCCCACCTCGCTGCGCTCGGCGGCCGCTTCGCGAAACGCGCGCCCCTTGATGATTCGCTCACTGCGCTCGCTCATGCGCCCCACCTCGCTGCGCTCGGCGGCCGCTTCGCGAAACGCGCGCCCTTCGATGATTCGCTCGCTGCGCTCGCTCACTGACGCTCCTGGCTCAGGTCCCGTGCGGCGCGTACAGCGCCCGCTTGTCGATGTACCGCACCACGCCGTCCGGGACGAGGTACCAGACCGGCTCGCCCTTGGCGACCCGGTTGCGGCAGTCCGTGGAGGAGATGGCCAGCGCCGGGACCTCCACCAGGGAGACCCCGCCCACCGGAAGTCCGGCGTCCGACAGAGTGTGGCCCGGCCGGGTGCATCCGATGAAGTGGGCCAGCGAGAAGAGTTCGTCGGAGTCGCGCCAGGACAGGATCTGGGCGAGCGCGTCAGCGCCGGTGATGAAGAAGAGGTCGGCGTCCGGGTGCAGGGCGTGCAGGTCGCGCAGGGTGTCGACGGTGTAGGTCGGGCCCTCGCGGTCGATGTCGATCCGGCTGACCGAGAACTGCGGGTTCTCGGCGGTGGCGATGACCGTCATCAGGTAGCGGTCCTCGGCCGGGGTGACCTGCCGGTCGCTCTTCTGCCAGGGCTGCCCGGTCGGGACGAAGATCACCTCGTCCAGGTGGAACGCGCTCGCCACCTCACTGGCGGCGACCAGGTGTCCGTGGTGGATCGGGTCGAAGGTGCCGCCCATCACGCCGAGGCGCTTCTTCACCGGTTCCGGTCCGCCGGGAATCCCGGCCTGCTCTCCCATGCCGCCACACCTTACGCGACGCCCATCACGGTGCGGGAACGCTCGTGTGGGGGTTGCCCGCAGATGCGTGAGGGAGCGGCCGGCCCGCTGGCCGGACGCTCCCCGAGCGGTCCGTGGACGCGGCTCAGCGGTCCCGGTTGAAGCGGGTGGTGATGAAGAGCAGGAGCAGCAGGATGAACAGCGCGGCGCCACCCGTCAGGGCCGGGTTCAGGCTGTCGTGGTTGCCCCCCTCGCCCTCGGCGAGCAGGTTCAGGACGGGGAGTGCGGCAGCAGTGCTCATGGTCGGCGGGACCTTCTCGGCTCGGTGAACGGACCTGGGGGTTGTTCCGGGCCGGTGAGGGCCCACCCGTCATCGTACGGGGGGTTACACGGCAACCGCTCGGCGGCCCACCGCCACTGACCGGGCGTGAGCGAGCGGGCCGGACGAACCGTCGGGAGGGGGCGCGTGAGCCCGTGGACGGGAGGCGGCGCTCTACTGGCCGCGGAAGGCGCGGGCCATGATCCAGACCAGCAGGCCGATCCCGACGAAGGACGCGATCACGATGATCCGCAGGAACAGGCCCGGGCCGGGATCGTCGGAGATGGGGGCGGCCAGGCTGACCAGCGTGTCGGTGGACATCTGAGGGGCTCCTCGAACTGCTCGGTACCGCGGCCGGGTCCGGTCTCGGTTCTCCAGGGCATTCAGGGTAAACCCGCCTCACACCGGCACCACCCACCGGCCCCTGTGGCTCACCCGCTCGCCCCCGGGGCGCTCCGACCCGGTGCCGACGGTCGATGCTCCGGCGCTCTCCCCCGGCCTTCGACCGGGGGGACCCCGATCCCGCTGGTCGCTTCTCCCTTTCGACACCGGCGCGCCCCTTCGGCTCGGGGCGGGACCGCGCGGCCGGGCCCGCGCGTACGCTACCCCGGGGACGAGTACGCAACCACGGACGTTGCACAGACAGTCGTTGCAGGCGAAGACCAGCGGGGGGCCGGCCGTGCGCCGGGACCGCCGTCGACCAGGAGGTACTCAGACCATGACCGACACGTTCGAGAAGACCCCGAGCCGGCGCCGGCAGCGCTTCCCCGAGATCTCCACCCGGGCCTGGGAGCACCCCGCCGACCGCTCGGCCCTGGTCGCCCTGCGCAAGCTCTCCGGCTTCGACGACGTCCTGAAGAAGCTCGCCGGGCTGGTCTCCGAGCGCGCGATCCGGCTGATGTTCCTGGCCACCGCCGTGAAGACCTCCGAGCGTCAGTTCCCCGAGCTGTACGACATGGTGCGCGACGCCGCCTACGCGCTGGATCTGGAGCAGGTGCCGGACCTGTACGTGACCCAGGACCCGACGGTCAACGCGTACACCATCGGCATCGACACCCCGATCATCGTGATCACCAGCGGCCTGGTCGAGCTGCTGGACGAGGAGGAGCTGCGTTCGGTCATCGGCCACGAGGTCGGCCACGCGATGTCCGGCCACGCCGTCTACCGGACGATGCTGATGATCCTCACCAACATCGCCACCCGGATCGCCTGGGTGCCGCTCGGCAACCTGGCCATCATGGCCCTCGTCACCGCCCTCAAGGAGTGGTTCCGCAAGGCCGAGCTGTCCAGCGACCGGGCCGGCCTGCTGGCCGGGCAGGACCTCCAGGCGTCCATGCGGGCCCTGATGAAGCTGGCCGGCGGGCACAACCTGGCCGAGATGAACGTCGACGCCTTCCTGGAGCAGGCCGAGGAGTACGAGAAGGCCGGCGACCTGCGCGACGGCGTGCTCAAGCTGCTCCAGCTGCTGCCGCAGACCCACCCGTTCGCGGTGGTCCGGGTCGCCCAGCTGAAGAAGTGGGCGGAGAGCGACGAGTACCGCTCGATCCTGGCCGGCGCCTACCCGCGCCGCTCGGACGACCGGGACGCCTCGGTCGGCGAGCAGTGGAAGGCCGCCGCCGACCACTACGCGACCTCGGTGAAGGAGAGCAAGGACCCGCTGATGGGCCTGCTGCGGGACGTGGCCGGCGGCGCCGCCACGGTCGGCGGCAAGCTGCGCGACACCTTCGCCGGCGGCAACCGCGGCTCCTCCTCCGACCGCGACGGCAGCTGAACCACCGGGTGGACCACGGCGGCCGGTGACCCGGGCAGGGTCACCGGCCGTCGCGCGGTCGCAGGGGCCTCGGCTCGCTCCGGGGGCGCTCAGCTCCCCGCCAGCACCCCGCACACCTGCCAGGCCGGGCGGGCGTGGTTGCCCGGGTCGACCGCCGTCGGCGGCGCCACCGCGGTGCCCTGGGCGGTGGCCAGCACCGGCTGCAGGAAGCCCGCCATCGAGGCCGTGCACGGCGCCGGCCCGGCCTGCACCACCGAGTCCACCAGCCGCAGCTGCGCCGAGGCCAGGTCCACCCGGTCGAACTGGAAGGTCAGCTCGCGCCGCACCGTCTCCAGGGTGACCGGCGCTCCGGCGGGCGCCCCGGCCGGCTTCAGCGCGTAGACGAAGGTGTGGTCGGTGGTGATCTGCAGCGTGCCGCTGTCCGCCTCGTCGATCCGCATCGCGCCGACCACCTTCACGGTGTCGGAGGCCAACGCGACCTGCGCCGGGTCGAAGCGGACCACCCAGCCGGTCAGCGCGTGGTGCCGGTCGTCCACCGGCTGGGCGACGCTCGCGTCGAACCCGGCCTGCTCACCGGGTGTGACGAAGGCCCGTACGTCCGTCGTGGCGCCCTGGACCAGCGCCGCCGGGGCCAGCGAGGAGGCGACCAGGTAGCGCTGCACGGTGTCCAGCGCCTTGGTCACCTCGACCCGGCTGAAGTGCTCGGTGGCGACCCCGGTCGGGGTGTTCAGCCCGATCGTCCCGTCGCTGTACCCGGTCGGCAGCGCGGCGAACGGATGCGCCGGGTCGGCCACCGGGTGGACGGCCGAAGCCGGGCTCAACGCGACCAGGCTGACGGTCAGTTGGCTGCCCTCGGGCCGCGCCGGGATGCCCTTCGGCGAGTTCAGCCCGAAGTACACCGCCGCCCCGAAGGCCAGCAGGATGAGCAGCAGCAGGGCGAGCGCCTGGCGCGGGACGGTGCCCAGCGGCCCGAGCCGCACCCGTGCCCGGGTGGCCTTGCCGAAGGAGCCCGCGAGCCGCTCCCGGGCCGACAGCTCCTGGATCCGGGCAGCCCGCACGAACGATTCGTCGAACACGACGGACCGGAACTCGTCCTCGTTTCCGGAACCGCCCTCGGGCGTACCCTCAGGAGGCTCTCGCGGGTCACCCATGACACCAGGGTAGGCGTACACCCGCCCCGCTACGAGGGCCCCTGCGCAGATTGCCGGGAACGCTCCGTGACCACCCGCCCGGGGGCGCACGCCCCCGGCCGCGGCTAGCCCGCCGGGGCCGTGACCACCGGCGACGCCTCGACCGGTACGGGCCTCGGGTCCACCCCGGCACTGCTGCTGCCGGACTCCGGGCGCCGGGGCGCACCGGAGGAACCGCCCACGCCCTGGTAGATCGCCGCGACCGCCACCGCCACCAGGCTCACGCCCATGATCACGGCGAGCACCCAGGCCACCGGCCGGTGCCAGCGCTGCTGGGCCACGTACCGCCCGCGGGCGCGCACCGGATCGTAGCGTCGCCACCGCCGCCGGGCCTGGCGGCCGGTCGCCCGGCCCGGGCCCGACCAGGGGTCGGGGTACAGGTGGTCCTCGTCCAGTCCGCTCGGGTACGGGCGCAGCTCCAGCGGCAGCCCGTCCCCGACCGAGACCTCATAGCCCCAACCCGGTCCCGCGGTGTCCGGCTCGAACCGTGCCTCGGCCGCGGCGAGCCGCCGCTCCTTGGCCGTCGGCTCGTGCACGGCGGCGGACCGGACGAAGGCCTCATCGAAGACCACGGTGGCGAACTCGTCGTCCGCACCACCGTGGTCGGCGCCGTCGGGGTACGGCAAGCCCCCCACATCCTCAGCCACGGATTCAGCGTATTACCGGCCGGGCGATTTGTCTGTGGCTCCCGGCAGTTGGTCCGTCACACGTGTGACGGACGCCCCTCACACCGCGTTCAGCGGGCGTCCGCCTCGCCACCCACGGTCTGCGTCGCCTCGCCGCGGACGTGCCCGTCACCAGTGACGATGTACTTGGTGCTGGTCAGCTCGGGCAGGCCCATCGGGCCGCGGGCGTGCAGCTTCTGGGTGGAGATGCCGATCTCCGCGCCGAAGCCGAACTCACCGCCGTCGGTGAACCGGGTGGAGGCGTTGACGGCCACCGTGGTCGAGTCCACCAGCTGGGTGAACCGGCGGGCGGCGGCCTGCGAGGTGGTGACGATCGCCTCGGTGTGGCCGGAGGACCAGCGGCGGATGTGCTCCACGGCGGCGTCCAGCGACGGCACCACGGCCGCGGCCAGGTCGTACGAGAGGTACTCGGCGCCCCAGTCCTCGTCGGTGGCCGGCACCACGGTGGCGGCGCTGCCCTCGGCGGCCTTGAGCACCGCCTCGTCGCCGTGCACGGTCACCCCGGCCTCGGCCAGCGCGGCCAGCGCCAACGGCAGGAAGGCGTCCGCGACGTCCTGGTGCACCAGCAGCGTCTCGGCCGCGTTGCAGACGCTGACCCGCTGCGCCTTGGAGTTCAGCAGGATGCCGACGGCCATCGCCAGGTCGGTCCGGGCGTCCACGTACACGTGGCAGTTGCCGGTACCGGTCTCGATCACCGGGACGGTCGAGCCCTCGACCACGGTGCGGATCAGCGAGGCACCGCCGCGCGGGATCAGCACGTCGACGAGGCCGCGGGCGCGCATCAGCTCCTGCACGGAGTCCCGGCTCTCCCCCGGCACCAGCTGGATCACGTCGGCCGGCAGCCCGGCCGCGGCGACGGCGTCCCGCAGCACGGCCACCAGCGCGGTGTTGGAGCGGTAGGCCGAGGCGGAGCCGCGCAGCAGCACCGCGTTGCCGGACTTCAGGCAGAGCGCGGCGGCGTCCGCCGTGACGTTCGGCCGGGCCTCGTAGATGATGCCGACCACGCCCAGCGGCACCCGCACCTGGCGCACGTCCAGGCCGTTCGGCAGGGTGTAGCCCCGCACCACCTCACCGACCGGGTCGGGCAGGCCGACCACGTCGCGCACGTCGGAGGCGATCGCGGCGATCCGCTCCTCGGTCAGCGTCAGCCGGTCGATCACCGACTCCGCGGTGCCCGCCGCACGGGCCCGGGCCACGTCCTCGGCGTTGGCCGCGACGATCTCGGCGCTGCGGGCGACCAGCGCGTCCGCGATCGACAGCAGTGCGGCGTCCTTGGCGCTGCGCGGCAGCGGGGCGAGCGCGGCGGCCGCCTCCCGGGCTCGGCGCGCTACGGCGAGGACGGGGCTGTCGGCGGTGGCGAGGTCGCTGGTCATGCGGCCAAGGGTAGCGACTGCACCGACCCCGCCCGCCGCCGTTTCGCCATGCGAACAGGGCCGGTCAGTAGGGGTGCACTCCGCCCAGGTGCGGCGACGGATCACCGAAGCCCTCCGCCACCCGCTTGTGGTACGTCGCCCGGTCGACCACCTCCAGGCCGACGATCTCCCAGGGCGGCAGGTTGGCGGTCACCTTGTGCTCGCCCCACAACCGCAGCGCGATCGCCGCCGCGTCGTGCAGGTCCCGGGCCTGCTCCCAGTACCGGATCTCGGCGTGGTCGGCCGCGTAGCGGGCGGTCAGGAAGAACGAGTGGTCGTGCGCCAGCCGTTCCAGCGAGGCGCGTAGCGAGGACAGCGGGGTGACCTGCCCGGCCACGCTCAGCACCACGTGCCACAGCCGCGCCTGCTCGGGCACGCTGGGCGGGTCCACCTCCTCGGCGCGCTGCGGCCGCGGCCTGCGCACCCCGCCGGGCCTCTGCGGCGGCGGACCGGCCGGCTCGGCGGGGCCGTCCCCGCGTCCGCCGTCGATACTGGTCAGCCGCCGGCCCGCCGTCCCTCCGGTCAGCGCTGCCTCGCGCCTGCGTTCCACCGGCGGCCTCCTGTTCGGCGATGTCGTGTCGTCCCCACCGGCCCCGTCGGCCCTCGGCCGACCGGTACGGCTGCGCCCCTCCTCGCCGCGGCCGGGCCGCTCCCGGTACGGAGCGGCCCGCCGGCCGCGCTCCGCCGATCGGCCGGTGCCGGCCGAACGGCCGGTCAGCCGCGCAGAACGACCAGGTCGTCGCGGTGGACGACCTCGCGCTCGTACGCGGCGCCGAACTGCTGGGCCAGGTCGCGGGTGGACCGGCCGAGCAGGCGGGGCAACTCCCTCGCATCAAAGTTGACCAGTCCGCGAGCCACGATGTGGCCGTTTTCCGCAAGAAGGTCCACCGGATCACCCGCGGCGAACTCCCCGTCGACCTTGGTGACCCCGGCCGGCAGCAGCGAGGCGCCACCGGAGACCACCGCCTCCACCGCGCCCGCGTCCAGGTGCAGGGCGCCGCGCGGGCTGCTCGCGTGGGCCAGCCAGAGCATCCGGTCGGAGGTGCGGCTGCCGGTGCGCAGGAAGAGCGTTCCGGTGGACCGTCCGGCCAGCGCGTCGGCGGCCTGGCTGGCCGCCGTGAGCACCACGGGGATGCCCGCGCCGGTGGCGATCCGGGCCGCCTCGACCTTGGTGACCATGCCGCCGGTGCCCACGCCGGCCTTGCCCGCGCTGCCGATCTCGATGCCGTCCAGGTCGTGCGGGCCGCGCACCTCGGCGATCCGGCTGGTGCCGGGCTTGGACGGGTCGCCGTCGTAGAGGCCGTCCACGTCGGAGAGCAGGACCAGCAGGTCGGCCCGGACCAGGTGGGCGACCAGGGCGGCCAGCCGGTCGTTGTCACCGAACTTGATTTCGGCGGTGGCGACGGTGTCGTTCTCGTTGACGATCGGCATCGCGCCCATCGCCAGCAGCTGGTCCAGCGTCCGGTAGGCGTTGCGGTAGTGAGCGCGCCGGCTGGCGTCCTCGGCGGTCAGCAGCACCTGACCGACCCGGATGCCGTACCGGGCGAAGGAGGCGGTGTAGCGAGCGACCAGCAGCCCTTGGCCGACGCTGGCGGCGGCCTGCTGGCGGGCCAGGTCCTTGGGGCGCTTGTCCAGGCCGAGCGGGGCGAGGCCGGCGGCGATGGCGCCGGAGGAGACGAGGACGACCTCGGGCGCGTCCGGGCGGGCGCGCACCTTGGCGAGCGCGTCCACCAGGGCGTCGACCCGGTCGGCGTCCAGGCCGCCGGCCGCCGTGGTGAGTGAGGAGGAGCCGACCTTGACCACGATCCGTCGTGCGGTCAGCACCTCCTCCCGCAGTGAGTCCTCGCTCATCTCGCTGTACGCCCTTCCGGTGTGGTGCGGGTACGGCGGGCCGGGCCCGGCCGTCAACCCCGAAATCTACGCGATCCGCGCAGCTCCCCCGCGAGGTGTTTCACCGGCTGGACCCGGCCTGGTCACGGCCTCGCCACAGCCCGGCCGTCAATCCGGATGGCTGGTATGGTCCCTGACCGAAAGCCAGATCGGGGGACGGCTTCTTGCCCGCTGGACCCACTCGTCTTCGACCTTCCTGTCATCGGGCGGCGCCGCACTGGGCATGCCGGCAACGGTTCGCGGCCGCGCGCCCAGGAGAAAAGCGCACCATGCGTTCGTACACCACGAAGCTCACCGTCGCCGCCCTGGCGGCGGCCACCGCCCTGTCGCTCGCGGCCTGCGGCCCGGACAACGACCCGGCCGCCAACGGCGGCGCCACCGGCGCGGCCCCGTCCCAGACCGGCGCGGCCACCGGCGGCGCGGCTGCCGGCGGTTCGACCGCCGCCCCGTCAGGCGCGGCCACGGGCGGTGCCGCCGCGGGCGGTGCGGCCACCGGTGGTGCCGCCACGGGCGGTGCCGCGGGCGGCGGTGCGGCCGCGGGCGGTGCCGGTACGGCCGGTGCGGCTGGCGGCGGCGCGGGCGGCGGGAAGCTCCCGCAGGCCGGCACCTCGGTGAAGTTCGGCCAGCCGGCCAGCATCGACTTCACCGACAAGACGTCGAACGTCGCCGCCAAGCTGCAGTGGACCGTCACCGGGATCGAGCCGGGCTCGATCAAGGACTTCCAGGACGCCAAGGCCAACACCGCCGGCCTGGACGGCCGCGCGCTGTTCTACGTCAGCTGGACCATGACCAACCAGAGCGACACCAAGCTGAGCTTCACCGCTCCGAACTCCAAGCTCAAGGTCTACGACGCCAACGGCAACACCGCCTCGTTCGCCAACCCGGTGAGCTCGACCCCGATCGCCAAGTGCCCCCCCGCCCCGAGCTTCTCGGGCGCCACCAAGGGCGTGGCCTTCAAGGGCTGCGACATCGTCAGCTTCCCGGCCGGCTCCACCCCGGTCATGGTCGGCTACGGCGACTCGACGGACATCACCAAGGTCCAGGCCGCCTGGACGAAGTGACGTCCCGTCACCACTGAACAAGCGGACGGCCCCCGCCACCTTCCGAGGTGGCGGGGGCCGTTCACGTCAACCGGCTCAGTAGTCCTCGTCGTCGCCCTCGATGGCGGCCTGGCGGCCGCTGGAGAGCGCCTCGAAAGCGAGGAACTCGGCCTCGGCCGCGTCCCGGCCCTTCTGCTTCTCGCGGCGGCGGTCGACCGCCGGGCGCGGGCTCTCGAGGCGGTGGTCCTCACCGCGGCGGCCGAGCATCTCGGCGCCGGCGGCCATGGTCGGCTCCCAGTCGAAGACGACGGCGTTCTCGTCCGGGCCGATGATGACGGTGTCGCCCTCGTGCGCCCCGACCTTCCACAGCTGGTCCTCGACACCGAGGCGGGCCAGCCGGTCGGCGAGGTAGCCGACCGCCTCGTCGTTGGCGAAGTCGGTCTGGCGGACCCAGCGCTCCGGCTTGACGCCGCGGATGCGGTAGGCGCCGTCCTCCTCGGTGATCGTGAAGCCCGCGTCGTCGACGGCCTTGGGCCGCAGCACGATCCGGGTGGACTCCTCGGCCGGCTTGGCGGCGCGCGCCTCGGCGACGATCTTCGCCACCGCGAAGCTCAGCTCGCGCAGGCCCTTGCGGGAGGCCGCCGAGACCTCGAACACCTGGTAGCCGCGCTCCTCCAGGGAGGCGCGGGTCAGGTCGGCGATGTCCTGGCCGTCCGGCACGTCGACCTTGTTGAGCGCGACCAGGCGCGGGCGGTCGTCCAGGCCGCCGTACTCGGCGAGCTCGGCCTCGATGGTCTCCAGGTCGCTCAGCGGGTCGCGGCCGGGCTCCAGGGTGGCGCAGTCCAGCACGTGCACCAGCACCGAGCAGCGCTCGACGTGCCGCAGGAACTCCAGGCCGAGGCCGCGGCCCTGGCTGGCGCCCGGAATCAGGCCGGGCACGTCGGCGATGGTGTAGACGGTGTCACCCGCGGTGACCACGCCGAGGTTGGGGATCAGGGTGGTGAACGGGTAGTCCGCGATCTTCGGCTTGGCGGCGGAGAGCACCGAGATCAGCGAGGACTTGCCGGCGCTCGGGTAGCCGACCAGGGCCACGTCGGCGACGGACTTGAGCTCCATGACGATGTCGCGGGCCTCGCCGGGCTCGCCGAGCAGCGCGAAGCCCGGGGCCTTGCGGCGGGCCGAGGCGAGCGCGGCGTTGCCGAGGCCGCCGCGGCCGCCCTGGGCGGCGACGAAGCTGGTGCCGTGCCCGACCAGGTCGGCCAGCACGTTGCCCTGGCGGTCCAGCACCACGGTGCCGTCCGGCACCAGCAGGACGAGGTCCTCGCCGTCCGCGCCGGTGCGGTTCCCGCCCGCGCCGGGCTTGCCGTTGGTGGCCTTGCGCTTGGGCGAGTGGTGGTACTCGAGCAGCGTGGTGACCTGCGAGTCCACGGTGAGGATGACGCTGCCGCCCTCGCCGCCGTTGCCGCCGTCCGGCCCGCCGAGCGGCTTGAACTTCTCGCGGTGCACGGAGGCGCAGCCGTGGCCTCCGTTACCCGCGGCGACGTGAAGTTCGACGCGGTCCACGAAGGTGGTCATGGGTGTGCCTCCAGTACGGATGAGTCTGCTTGCTTCTACGTAAAGCGCGAAGGGTGGACCGGAATTCCGGCCCACCCTTCAGTGTGAGTCTGGTGCGACTCGCGAGTCCGCTGGGACTCAGGCCTCGACGGCCACGATGTTGACGACCTTGCGGCCGCGACGGTTGCCGAACTGGACCGCACCGGCGGTCAGCGCGAACAGGGTGTCGTCGCCACCGCGGCCGACGCCGGCACCCGGGTGGAAGTGGGTGCCGCGCTGGCGGACGAGGATCTCGCCGGCGGAGACGACCTGGCCGCCGAAGCGCTTCACGCCGAGGCGCTGGGCGTTCGAGTCACGGCCGTTACGGGTAGAGCTTGCGCCCTTCTTGTGTGCCATATCTCGCTATCCCCTTACTTGCTGACCGAGTCGATGCTGGTGATGCGCACCGCGGTGTGCTTCTGACGGTGACCCTGACGACGGCGGTAGCCGGTCTTGTTCTTGTAGCGCAGGATGACGATCTTGTCACCCTTGGTCTGGTCGACCACCTCGGCGTGAGCCTTCACGCCGGCCAGGACCCACGGGTCGGAGGTGACGGCGTCACCGTCGACGACCAGGATGGTCGAGAGCTCCACCGAGTCACCCGGCTTGGCCTCGATACGGTCGATCTCCAGCACGTCGCCGACGGCGACCTTGTGCTGGCGGCCGCCTGCGCGAACGATCGCGTACATGCGGTACCTACTTTCCTAACTCGGTCGGACCTCCCGACGCCAGCCGCCTGGGTACGGACACAGGGGCCTCCTCCCGTTCGCCCCGCGCGGACGCGGGGACCTCGGGAAGGTGATGTGCTCGGGAGCGTGGCGTAGACACGCCGATGGTCAAGAATACGGACCGGCCGCCCGAGGGGCAAACCGGCCCGTACGGCCCGGGGCGGGAGAGAATCCCGCCCCGGGCGTGGGCACTACTCGGCCGCCGTATCACCCTCGGCGGCCGCGGCCTTCTTGGCCGCCGCGCTCGTCCGCTTGGTCGCGGTCTTGCGGGCGGTGGTCTTCTTGGCCGCCGTGGTGGTCTTCTTGGCGGCGGTCTTCTTCGCGGCGGTCTTGCGGGCGGCCCGCTTCTTCGGCGCCGGGGCCTCCTCGGCGGGCGCCTCCTCCGCGGCCGGGGCCTCGGCGGGCTCGCCGGCCGGGGTCTCGACGACCACGGCCTCCGCCTCGACGACGGCCTCCTCGGCGGCCTCGGGCTTCGCCTCCGCGACGGCCTCCGCGACCGTCTCGGCAGCGGCCTCCGCTGCGGCCCCGGCTCCCGGGGCGGCGGCGGCCAGGGCCGCCTCCAGCGCCGCGTCGGCCTTCGCCTGCAGCACCACGATCTCGGCGGCCTGCGGCGAGCCGGCCGGAGCCGTCGCCTTGCGCACCGCGCGGCGGCGGGCACGGCCCGCCGGAGCGGCGGCCGGAGCCTCGGCCTTCGGAGCCTCGACCACGGCGATCTCGGTTGCCGGGGCCTCGGCAGCCGGGAGCTCGACGCCCGGGACCTCCAGGGCCAGCTGGCCCTCGATCTCCTCGCGCACCGGCTCGGCGGCCTCCACCAGGGCCTCGGCAGCCTCCACGACCGCCTCGGCCACCGCGGCCTCGACGGCCTGCGGCTCCTCCTGGCCGACCCCGCCCTTGCCCCGGCGACGGCGCTTGCCGCCGCCCGAGGGCTCGCCCGCGGCCGCGGCCGGGGCGTGGACGTGGGTGCTCGGCTGCTCCATGTGCACGATCACACCGCGGCCGTTGCAGTGCACGCAGGCCTCGGAGAAGGACTCCAGCAGGCCCTGGCCGACCCGCTTGCGGGTCATCTGGACCAGGCCCAGCGAGGTGACCTCGGCCACCTGGTGCTTGGTCCGGTCCCGGCCCAGGCACTCCAGCAGGCGGCGCAGCACCAGGTCGCGGTTGGACTCCAGGACCATGTCGATGAAGTCGATCACGATGATGCCGCCGAGGTCGCGCAGCCGCAGCTGGCGCACGATCTCCTCGGCCGCCTCGATGTTGTTCCGGGTGACCGTCTCCTCCAGGTTGCCGCCCTGGCCGACGAACTTCCCGGTGTTGACGTCGATGACGACCATCGCCTCGGTGCGGTCGATCACCAGCGAACCGCCGCTGGGCAGCCAGACCTTGCGGTCCAGCGCCTTCATCAGCTGCTCGTCGATCCGGTAGGTGGCGAACACGTCCACCTCGGAGGTCCACCGCTGGAGCCGCTCGGCGAGGTCCGGGGCCACGTTGGAGACGTACTCGTGGATGGTCTTCCACGCCTCGTCGCCGGAGACGATGACCTTGGTGAAGTCCTCGTTGAAGATGTCGCGGACGACCCGGACGGTCATGTCCGGCTCGCCGTACAGCAGCGCCGGGGCGTTGCCGGTCGCGGCCTTCTTCCGGATGTCCTCCCACTGCTGCTGGAGGCGCTGGACGTCACGCGTGAGCTCATCCTCGGAGGCGCCCTCGGCGGCGGTGCGCACGATGACGCCCGCGTCGTCCGGAACGATCTTCTTCAGGATCTGCTTCAGACGGGCGCGCTCGTTCTCGGGCAGCTTGCGCGAGATGCCGGTCATCGAGCCCTCGGGCACGTACACCAGGTAGCGGCCGGGCAGCGAGATCTGGCTGGTCAGGCGGGCGCCCTTGTGGCCGATCGGGTCCTTGGAGACCTGCACCAGCACCGACTGGCCGGACTTCAGCACCGACTCGATCCGGCGCGGGCCGCCGTGGCCGCCCAGCGCGCCGAAGTTGACCTCACCGGCATACAGCACCGCGTTGCGGCCCTTGCCGATGTCGACGAAGGCGGCCTCCATCGACGGCAGCACGTTCTGGACCTTGCCCAGGTAGACGTTGCCGACGTACGAGGTGGCCTGCTCCTTGTTGACGTAGTGCTCGACCAGCACGCCGTCCTCGAGGACGCCGATCTGGGTCCGCTGGCCGTTCTGGCGCACCACCATGACGCGCTCGACCGACTCCCGGCGGGCCAGGAACTCGGCCTCGGTGATGATCGGCACCCGGCGGCGACCCAGCTCGCGGCCCTCGCGGCGGCGCTGCTTCTTCGCCTCCAGACGGGTCGAGCCCTTGATGGACTGCACCTCGTCCGGGTCGAAGGACGGCTCAGTGGAGCGGCGGCGCGGCTCGCGCACCTTCACCACCGTGCGGACGCCGTCCTCGGTGGTCTCGGCGGTCTCGACGGCGCCGGCCTCACCGCTGCGGCGGCGACGGCGACGACGGCGACGGGACGAGGACAGGCCGGCGGCCAGCTCGTCGTCCTCGTCGCCCTCCTCCTCGGCGACGGCCTCGGCCGGCTCCTCGGCGGCGGGCTGCTCGGTCTCGACGGCCTCGGCGGCCTCGAACTCCTCGGCCTCGCCACGACGACGGCGGCGGCCACCCCGACGTCGACGGCGGGACGGACGACCGTCCTCCTCCCACTCGCCCTCGGTCTCCGGACCGGCGGCGGGGGCCTCCGCGGCGGGCGCCTCGACGGCCGGAGCCTCGACCGGCGCCTGGACCGGCGCCTGGACGACCGGCTTGCGGCGGCCCGGCTCCACCCGGGTACGGACCCGACGACGGCGGCCGACGCCGCTGTACTCGTACTCGTCCTCCTCGCCGCGCTCGGCGGCGGCCGGGGCCTCGACCTGCGCCGGGGCGGCGGCGGGCTGCTGCGGTGCGGCCGGCGCGACGTAGGGGGCCGGCTCCTGGAAGACCGGGGCCTGGAAGACCGCGGTGGCCGGGCGGACCGCGCGGCGGCGCACCCGGTGGTGCGGCTCGGCCTCGACGGCCGGCTCCGCGGCGGCGGGGGCCTCGGCGGCGGCCTCGACGCCCTCCTCCTCGGCGGGCTCCTCCTCGACGGCGGGCTCCTCGGCCACCGGCTCCTCGACCGGGGCCTCGACCACCGGCGCGGCCTCGACCACACGACGGCGACGGGCACGGCGGGCCGGGGCGGCGGGGGCCTCCTCGGCCACCGGCTCGGCGGCGGGGACGGGCTCCTCGGCGGGGGCTTCGACGGCCGGTGCCTCGGCGGCGGGCGCACCGGCCGGGGCCTCGGCGCGCTTGCGGGTGCGGCGGGCCCGAGCGGGCTTCTCCGCCTTCTCGTCCTTCTTCTCGGCCTTGACGGCCTTCGCGGCGGCGGGCTCCTCCACGGGAGCCCCGGCGGCCGGAGCCGCAGCGGCGTCCGGCGCGGTGACCACGATCGCGGCCGCCTCCGGCGCACCGGCCGGAGCCTCGGCACGCTTGCGGGTCCGGCGGGCCCGGACCGGCTTCTCGGCTACCGGGGCCGGTTCGGCCGCCGGAACCGCCGCGGCGGGCGTCTCGTGCGCCTCGGCCGGCAGGACCGTCTCGGCCACCTCGACGGCCGCACCCTGCGGGGTGCCCGCCGGGCGGGACACCGCCCGGCGACGACGGCGCGGCGGCGCGACGGACGCGCCCTCGCCGCCGGTCGCGGCGGTTTCGTTCTTTTCCGTGGCCGCAGCCTGCTGCGGATCGGTGTTATCGAGCATGCGGGTGGATCTCCCGTCAGGCCCCCGGGCTCCACATCCGGGCACGGCGCGGCACCAGTGGGCGGCCGGCATCGCGACGATGCTCGGGCCGGACCCTTTGACGGTGCCGCCGCGCGGACGCGAGGCCGCACAGGGGCTCGTAGTCTCGCTCGGCGCCCCACGCTCGGCGGGGTGTCGAAAGTCTTCTGGTCTGACCAGTCTTCTGAGGTTTTCCCAAGCTGAGCCGTCCCCCAACCCCGGGTGGCTCCCGGACGGGGCCCCGGGCCCACCGACCGTCCTGGTCGGCGAGCCCCGAGTGGCCGGCCTGTGCTGCGACGACGCTCGCTCCCCTGGGGAGCCGCGGGAACCCTGGAGGACCGTCGGGCTCAGTGAGGCACTGAACCCGGCCTCCGCCCACTAGGCGGACGCGGTAGCGCGCGGCCCGGCGGCCGTTTCTCAGCCAGCCGGGGCCGCGGCGCGGTCGAGCGCCAGCGGGTCGGTCACCGTGCCGGACTCCTCGTCGAGCGGCCCCTGCGCCAGCCTGGTCACCTCTGCGGGGACCGGCGGCGCCAGGTCGGCCGTCGCACGGAGACCGGACAATACGTCGTCGGGTCGTACGGCGGGTGTGGCGTGTCGTACTACCAGGCGCAGTATCGCACAGGGACGGCCGGTCCGAACATCGCGGTCGGTTTCGGGGGCCGTGTCCGTACCGCCGTCGACCTGCGGCTCGACGAGTCCGAGTGCGGCCACCGCACCGCGCGCGTCAAAGACCCGCACGCCGTTCTTGGTCCGGCGCTCGACCTCGACGCGTTCCTCGGCGAGGAACTTCCCGACCGCCTGGGCGGCCTCGTCCGGCTCGACGCCGTCGAGGCTGACCAGCCACTCGGAGGCCTCCAGGCGCTCCACGAAGTTCGACGTCCGGACCTCGACCGCGTCGATCACGTCCAGGCCCGTCGGCAGCGACTCGTCCAGCTGCGCCCGCAGCTGCTCGGGGTCCCGGAGGGCGGCCAGACCGATCTCCAGGTACTCCGCCTCGCTCGCCACCCCGGTCGGGGCGGCGTTGGCGTAGGACACCTTCGGGTGCGGGGTGAAGCCGGCCGAGTAGGCCATCGGAACGGCGGACCGGCGCAGGGCGCGCTCGAAGGCGCGCTGGAAGTCGCGGTGGCTGGTGAAGCGGAGCCGGCCGCGCTTGGTGTAGCGGAGACGAATCCGCTGCACCGTCGGCGCGGGCGGCGGACCGTCGGGCGTACGGCGTGCCAGGGTCGCTCAGTCCTTTAGTCAATTGTCCTCGTCCGGCGCGGCGCAAACCCGCCACTGCCCGGACTCTGTCACCTCAAAGGGTACGCGCCCCGCCGTACCCCTCGCTCCGCCCCTGGTCAGCAGCACCCCTCCGCCCCCTCGGCCCCGCCCGGAACGCTCGCAAGCTGCGACGAGAACAGCCCCCTTCATCGTCGCGGGGGCTGTGGCGATCAGCGCTCGGCGGAGTCGTACAGCTCTTCGTGGGACCGTCGAGTCGCCATGCGGTGGCGATGAGGGCTCGAACATGCGCCCGGTGAGGTGGACGGGTTCGGCGCAGCCGCCGGTGGCGCGGATCCGCTCCAGCCAGCGGTTCAGGTCCGGCATCTCGCCAATACAGACCAAGTCACTTTCTATGAAAGACAGTTGGCGCAGCCGCGCCTCCCGGCCGAGGCAGCTCGCCAAGGCCGGTCCCGGCCACACGCTGCTAGGCATGAAAATCTCGGAAATCTCCGTCGGACGGCGATGAGTTTCGGCGCAGTTCTCGGTCTGACCTTGTGAACCAACCACCCGCGCCTGCAGGGAGCACCCCATGAGGAAGATCACCGCCGGTCTGTTCATCGCCGCCGACGGCGTCGTGGAGAGCCCGGACAAGTGGCACTTCCCCTACTACAACGACGAGATGGGTGCGGCCGTCAACGCCCAGCTCGGCTCGGCCGACACCCTCCTCTTCGGCCGGGCCACCTACGAGAACTTCGCCTCCGCCTGGCCCGCCCGGGAGACCGGCGCGGCCAACGAGAACGACTCCGCCGCCGCAGTCGCCGAGATGGCCCAGCTGGCCCGCATGGCCAGGACTCTCGGCGACGCCCGCAAGATCGTCGTCTCCCGTTCCCGCCTGGAGTTCACCTGGCGCAACTCCGAGCAGCTCCACGGCGACCTGATCGACGCCGTCACCAAGCTCAAGGCCCAGCCGGGCGGCCCCATCGGGATGTCCGGCTCGGTCTCCGTCGTCCGTCGGCTGCTGGCCGCGAGGCTGATCGACGAACTCCACCTGTTCGTCCACCCGATCGCGGTCGGCCGCGGTCAGCGCCTTTTCGACGACGCCGCCGAACCGACCCCGCTGAAGCTGATCAGCTCCGAGGCCTTCACCACCGGCGTGCTCCACAACGTCTACGGGCCCGCCGATGAGGCGTAACCAGAGATGGCCCAGCCATCGCTGGAGAGCCCGTCCGAGTCGGCCGCCGCCCATCCATCACTCATCGACGGTAGCTGAGAGCTACCAGGCATGACTCAAAAGCGAGTGCCGTAGCCGCTTGGGCATGCCGCCCACGACCGTTGCGGAGTGGGGCGCGGGGCACTTCTCCGACATGGATTCAGGGATAGCCGCCGTGGTCGGTGCGGCCATCGGCATGCTCGGTGGCGCCGGGGGTGGGTGGCTCACAGTCGTCGGCCAGGCCCGGCAGCAGGAACGCCAACAGCGGATCGACCAGCAGCGCCGCTTGGAGGAGGTGCGACGGGAGGCGTACACCGCGTGCATCAGCGCTTCGAAGCGGGTCTCGGCGCGCTGGTGGCGGGTCGCGGCCCAGCTCCGGACGGGCGGCAGCACGCCGGACCAGTGGGAGGCGGCGGCCGGCGAAGCGCACGCCGCTTGGGCACCGTTCAGCACCGCAGTGGCCAGTGTCACAGTCGTCGGGCCCGGCCCGGTGGCCGAGGCCGCCGAAGTCCTGCGCCACGCGCTGTACGAGTTGGACCAGGCGGCGGTCGCCTGGCACGAAGCGGCTCGTGAAGCCGGCCATGGCGACCTGACCGACTTCGGTGATCGCTACATGGCTGCGGTGACGGGCAAGCGGGAGCCCGGTCGAATCTTCCAGCAGGCCGCCGCGAGGCACTGAACGCCGAAAGGTGAGGCGAAACAGCGGGCCGTCGGCGTCACGGTCAGCTGGAGACACAAGGGCCCTCCCCGACGGAATCGGGGAGGGCTCTACGCGCGGCCTCAAGGCCTCAGACCCACTCGATCGAGGACTCGACGCCCGGGGCGCTCCGGACGCAGAGGGGTCCTCCGGCCGCCCTGCCGGGCCTCCCCGAGGGCGGGGGCGGGCCCGCCCGTGGCGCGGCTCAGGCCGAGCGCGCCCCGGACGAGCTCCCGCTCCCCCTCCGAGAGGCTATGCGGTAAGTCACACGGCTCGCTCGCCGTGTCACTCACGTCGCCGACTACTTCTGCTGGTCAGCGCCGCTGTTGACGACAGTCAGCGGCAGCATCTTCTTACCGGTGGGACCGATCTGGATGTGGGTGTCCATCTGCGGGCACACGCCGCAGTCGAAGCACGGGGTCCAGCGGCAGTCGTCGACCTCGACCTCCTCCAGGGCGTCCTGCCAGTCCTCCCACAGCCAGTCCTTGTCGAGGCCGCTGTCCAGGTGGTCCCAGGGCAGCACCTCCTCGTAGGAGCGCTCGCGGGTGGTGTACCAGTCGACGTCGACGCCGGTGCCGGCCAGACCCTTGTCGGCGCACGCCATCCAGCGGTCGTACGAGAAGTACTCGCGCCAGCCGTCGAAGCGGCCGCCGTCCTCGTAGACGGCGCGGATGATCGCGCCGACCCTGCGGTCGCCGCGGGAGAGCAGGCCCTCGACGATGCCCGGCTTGCCGTCGTGGTAGCGGTAGCCGATGTTCTTGCCGTACTTGCGGTCGCCGCGGATGGAGTCGCGCAGCTTGGCCAGGCGGGCGTCGGTGGCCTCGGCGGACAGCTGCGGGGCCCACTGGAACGGGGTGTGCGGCTTGGGCACGAACCCGCCGATGGAGACGGTGCAGCGGATGTCGTTCTGGCCGGTGACCTCGCGGCCCTTCTGGATGACGTTCTTCGCCATCTCGCCGATCTGGAGCACGTCCTCGTCGGTCTCGGTGGGCAGGCCGCACATGAAGTACAGCTTCACCTGGCGCCAGCCGTTGCCGTACGCGGTGGCGACGGTGCGGATCAGGTCCTCCTCCGACACCATCTTGTTGATCACCTTGCGCATGCGCTCGCTGCCGCCCTCGGGGGCGAAGGTGAGGCCCGAGCGGCGCCCGTTGCGGGACAGCTCGTTGGCGAGGTCGATGTTGAAGGCGTCGACGCGGGTGGACGGCAGCGACAGGCCGATCTTGTCCTCGGTGTAGCGGTCCGCCAGGCCCTTGGCGATGTCACCGATCTCGGTGTGGTCGGCGCTGGACAGCGACAGCAGGCCGACCTCCTCGAAGCCGGTCGCCTTCAGCCCGCGCTCGACCATCTCGCCGATGCCGGTGATGCTTCGCTCCCGCACGGGGCGCGTGATCATGCCGGCCTGGCAGAAGCGGCAGCCGCGGGTGCAGCCGCGGAAGATCTCCACGGACATCCGCTCGTGCACCGTCTCCGCGAGCGGGACCAGCGGCTGCTTCGGGTACGGCCACTCGTCCAGGTCCATCACGGTGTGCTTGGACACCCGCCACGGCACGCCCGGGGCGTTCGGCACGACGCGGCCGATCCGGCCGTCGGCCAGGTACTCCACGTCGTAGAACTTCGGGACGTACACCCCGCCGGTACGGGCCAGGCGCAGCAGCAGCTCGTCGCGGCCGCCCGGACGGCCCTCGGCCTTCCAGGCGCGGATGATCTCGGTGATGTCGAGGACGGCCTGCTCGCCGTCGCCGATCACCGCGCAGTCCAGGAAGTCCGCGATCGGCTCCGGGTTGAAGGCCGCGTGGCCGCCGGCCAGGACGATCGGGTCCTCGTCGGTGCGGTCCTTGGCCTCCAGCGGGATGCCGGCCAGGTCGAGCGCGGTCAGCATGTTGGTGTAGCCGAGTTCGGTGGAGAACGACAGGCCGAAGACGTCGAAGGCCTTCACCGGGCGGTGGGCGTCCACGGTGAACTGCGGGACGCCGTGCTCCCGCATCAGCGCCTCCAGGTCCGGCCAGACGCTGTAGGTGCGCTCGGCCAGCACGCCCTCACGCTCGTTGAGCACCTCGTAGAGGATCATGACGCCCTGGTTGGGCAGGCCGACCTCGTAGGCGTCGGGGTACATCAGTGCCCAGCGGACGTCGCAGGCGTCCCAGTCCTTGACGGTCGAGTTGAGCTCGCCGCCGACGTACTGGATCGGCTTCTGGACGTGCGGGAGGAGGGCCTCCAGGCGTGGGAAGACCGATTCGACAGTCATGTACTAGGAACCCTTACGACGTGATTCGGTGCCGCGAGCCGGCACGGGAGGGGTGACCCTCAAGGGTAGCCCAATCCGGGGAACGCCCCGTCTGCCCGGGAACCCCGCCCGAGCCGGCCGCCGGCCGACCCCCGGTCCGAACCGGACCCCAGCCAGATCCCGGCCAGACCCCGGCCGGCCCCTGGTGCGCCCCGGCGCGATCCGCCCCGCCCGCACCCGCCCCGGCACGCACGGTGCGCGCCCGCCGCCCGGCGCCGCCCGCCGTTGACACGCCCGGACGGCCCGTGCGCTACTGACAGGGCCCTGCCCAAGACCCTGTACCCCTTCCGGAGAGGGTAGTTGGGTCGTACGCTCGGCCAACGCCGACTCCCCCGGCGGCCCGTCTCGCCCAGCACGACCTCCCCCGTCCCCCGCGAGGCCCCTCCCCCGGCCCCGCAGAGCCCGTCCCCGGCCCGCAGGCCGCGTCCGGTGGCGCAGCACGCCCGCGCCCCGGCGGCCGCACGACCGGTCGCAAGGAGAACCATGACCGACACCGGTCGGCGGGTCCGACCCCTGCGGATCCTCGACAGGACCCTCGACACCCGGCCGCCGGCCCGCTACCCCACGCAGGCCCAGGCCGAAGCCGCGGCCCGACGGCTCGCCCTGCGCCGCCCGGACCGCTGCCGGCTGCGCGAGGTCGGCCGCTCCCGGGCCGGGCGCCCACTGCTGCTGCTCTCGGTCGACCGGGGCCCGCACGCCGCCCTGGTGGTGGGCGGACCGCACCCCAACGAGCCGATCGGCACCGCCGCCGCGGTCCGGCTGGCCGAGGTGCTGCTGGAGCGCCCTGCCCGGCCGGGCCTGTCCTGGCACCTGCTGCTCTGCCTGGACCCGGACGGTGCCGCGCTCAACGCCGGCTGGCTGGACGGCCCGCTCACCATGAGCCGCCACTACGAGCACTTCTTCCGCCCCGCCTTCGAGGAGCAGCCCGAACTGCTGCCCGCCCCCGGCTCGGGCCGCCCGCCGATGCCGGAGAGCCTGGCACTGACCGGTCTGATCGACGAGCTGCGCCCGTTCCTGCAGTGCTCGCTGCACGGGGTGGACTTCGGCGGTGCCTTCGTCCAGTTGACCGGCCCGGTGCCGGGGCTGTCCGAGCGCTTCGCCCGCTCCGCCGACCGGGCCGGCCTGCCGCTGGACGTGGACTCCTACGACGCCATCGGCTGGGCCAGCCCGGCCCCCGGCACCTACCTGATGCCGGGGCCCGGCAGCGAGGACACCCCCCGGGCGCTGCCGGACGAGCCCGAGCTGTCCACCTGGTCCTACGCGGCCCGGTCCGGCGCGGTCACCGCCGTGCTGGAGGTCCCGATGTGGGCGGTGGACGCGGTCGGCGACGCCCGTCCGCACCCGGCCGGGCCGCAGGCCGTCGGCGAGGCCGCGCGCGATCTCACCGCGCGTACCGCGGAGCTCAGCGCGCTGCTCGCCCGCGTTCCGGCGCAGGCCCGGGAGGCGCACGGCGCTCTGGTGCGCACCGCCGAGTTCAACCTGGCGGTCGCCCCGCGGGTCGCCGACGAGTGGCTGGAGCTCTGGTGCCCGCGCCCGCTGAGCGCCTCCCGGGCGACCACCGCCGGGCTGGTCGCCGCCCGGCTGCCGCTGCGGGTCGCCTCTATCCTGCTGCGCCTGCTGGCCGACGCCCGCGGCCCGGGGGCCGAGGCCGCCCGGGAGCGCGCCCGCGCGGTGGTCGCCGACAGCCTGGACCGGCTGCGCCACCGCTTCGGCGCCCGCTGGGTCCCGGTGCAGGAGCAGATGGCCCACCAAACCCGGGCGGTGCTCACCGCCGCCGACTGCCTGCTCCAAACGATCTGACGAATCGCCGACTCGGCTCTGCCGCAAGGGAAAGGGCCGGTCCGGGAAATTCCCGGACCGGCCCCGACGGCAATCCGACGGCAACCCGCGGCAAGCGGGCTCAGGCCGCTATCGGCCGCTGGCTGCGCACCGCCTGCAGCAGCCCGATACCGACCCACACCGCGAACATCGAGGAGCCGCCGTAGGAGACGAAGGGCAGCGGGATGCCCGCGACCGGCATGATGCCCAGGCACATCCCTATGTTCTCGAAGGCCTGGAAGGAGAGCCAGGCGATGACGCCGGCCGCCACGATCGTCCCGTACAGGTCGGTGGCCTGGCGGGCGATCCGGCAGGCGCGCCACAGGATCACGCCGACCAGGGCGATTATCGCGAGCGCCCCGACGAAGCCCAGTTCCTCACCGGCGACGGTGAACACGAAGTCGGTCTGCTGCTCCGGCACGAACTGCCCGACGGTCTGCGTCCCGTGGAACAGCCCCTTGCCGGTCAGTCCGCCCGAGCCGATCGCGATCCGGGCCTGCGCGGTGTTGTAGCCGACGCCGTTCGGGTCGAGCTGCGGGTTGGCGAAGGCGGCGAAGCGGTCGATCTGGTACTGGCTCAGCAGTCCGAGCTTCCAGATCGCGACGCTGCCGCCGACCCCGGCCGCGAGGATGCCGAGCACCCAGCGGTTGGCCGCGCCGGAGCCGAGCAGGATGCCCAGCACGATCGCGGACATCACCATGGTCGACCCGGCGTCCGGCATCAGCAGCACCAGGCCCATCGGCAGGCAGGCCCAGATCAGGCCGCGGAACACCGCCCGGTGCGAGGGGAACTCCCGCTCCCCCGCGTCCACCTGGTCCGACAGCACGACCGCCATCGACAGCACGATCCCGATCTTCGCGAACTCGGCGGGCTGGATCGAGAAGCCGCCGCCGAGCTGGATCCAGGAGTGCGCGCCGTTGACGGTCGAGCCGATCGGGCTGAGCGTCGCCAGCAGCAGCAGGATCACGCCGACGTAGACGAACGGCACCAGGGTGCGGACCCGCCGGGCTCCTATCGCTATCACCACGGCGCACAGCACCAGGCCGACGACGAAGTTGGTCAGGTGCCGGTAGAGGAAGTACTGCGGGTCCCCGTGAGTGAGGTTGTCGCGCCCGCGGGTCGCCGACCAGACCAGCAGCGAGCTGCCGAGCGAGAGGGCCAGCGCGGCCAGTAGCAGTATCCAGTCCAGCCGCCACAGCGGCGAGTCCTTGGCCAGGGCCTTGGAGACCCCGCTGCGCTGCGGGGCCAGCCGCAGCTGCCGGTAGGAGCCGTAGGAACTCATGCGCCCACCTCGCTGCGCTCGGCAGGCGCTTCGCACAACGCGCACCTTCCGACGATTCGCTCGCTCATGCCCGTCCCCTTCCCGGGCGGTTCGGTTCGAGCGCGGCATCGGCCGCGGTGTACGGCGCCGGGCTGTCGGCCGGCGGCGCCGGGTCGAGGAAAGCCGTCGCCGGGGCCGCGTCCGCCTGGGCCGGGGTGACGGCCGGCAGCACCGGGGCCGGGGCGGGGCCGCCCGGCGCCGGGTCGATCGCGTAGGAGGCCGGCTTGATGATCGCGGTGCCGTCCGGGTTGAACTTCGGCAGCTCGCTCTGCGGCGTCGGCAGCAGCGCCTTGCCGTTGTCGATGGCGCCCTTGTCGTCCACGCCGTACAGCGCCTGGTAGATCCGGCGGATGGCGTCACCGGAACCGCCGGAGCCGGTGCCGCCCTGGCTGATCGTCATGATGACCGCGTAGTCCTTGCTGTACGTGTCCAGCCACGAGGTGGTCTGCTTGCCCTCGACCTCGGCGGTGCCGGTCTTGGCGTGCAGCGCGATCTTGTCCTGCGGCCAGCCGTTGAACTTCCAGGCGGCGGTACCACTGGTGATGACACCCGCGGTGGCCTGGTCGATGTAGCTGAGCAGCTTCTGGTCGCCGGGGAACTTGGCGTCCTCGTGCGGGGCGATCTCGCGGACGAGATCCCCGTTCGGGCTTATCACGGCCTTGGCGATGGTCGGCCGGTAGAAGGTGCCGCCGTTGGCCAGCGCCGAGTAGATCCGGGCCATCTGGACCGGGGTGACGAGCGTGTCGCCCTGGCCGATCGCGTAGTTGACGGCGTCACCGGCGCGCATCTGGTAGCCGTCGACGCAGTTCTCGCGGGCGATCTGGTCGGAGAAGCTGTTGCCGCCCTTCTGCGCCTGTGCGCACCAGGCGTCCTTGTTGTTGTCGTAGAAGGACTGCTTCCACTGCCGGTCCGGTACCCGGCCGGTCACCTCGGACGGCAGGTCGATGCCGGTCTTGGCGCCGAGACCGAACTGGTGGGCGGTCTTGAAGAAAAAGTCGCCCGGATCCTTCTTCGGCTTGATGCCGCCGTCCTTCATCCACTGGTCGTACGCCAGACCGTAGAAGACGGTGTCGCAGGAGACCTCCAGCGCCTTCTCCAGGGAGATGGCGCCGAAGTTCTCGCTCTCGAAGTTCTTGAACTCGCGGCCGCCGATGGTCATGCTCTTGGGGCACGGGTAGGTGCCGTCCAGCGAGTAGCCGGCCTGCACGGCGGCGGTGGTCGAGACGACCTTGAAGGTCGAGCCGGGGGCGGACTGACCCTGTATGGCCCGGTTCAGCAGCGGGAAGTTGGAGTCCTTGCTGGTCAGCGACTGGTAGTCCTTGCCGCTGATGCCGCCCACCCAGAGGTTGGGGTCATAGGTCGGGGCACTCGCCATCGCGATGATCCGCCCGGTGTGCACGTCCATCACGACGGCGGCGCCGGAGTCGGCCTCGTAGTTGCGGTTGGTGACCTTGTCGAAGGTGTTCCGGGCGTCGGCCATGGCCTGCGCCAGGTTGTCCTCGACCACCTTCTGCACCCGGGCGTCGATGCTGGTGACCAGGTTGTTGCCGGTCTGCGGCGCGACGGTGCCGGCGGTGCCGATCACCCGGCCGAGGTTGTCCACCTCCAGCTTGGTGATGCCGGCGGTGCCGCGCAGGTCGCGGTCGTACACCGACTCCAGCCCGGCCCGGCCGATCTGGTCGGCCGGCAGGTAGCGGTCCAGGCCGCTCTTGTCGGCGGTCTTGCTGACCTCCTCGTCGGTGACCGGCGAGAGGTAGCCGAGCACCTGGGCCATGTTGGCGCCCTCGACGCCGGTGTAGCGGCGCACGGAAGTGGGCTGCGCGGTGATCCCGGGGAAGTCCTCGCGGCGCTCCATTATCTGCATCGCCTGCTGGGTGGTCGCCTCCTTGGTGACCGGGATCGGCTGGTAGGGCGAGCCGTTCCAGCAGGGCTGCGGGGTCTTGGCGTCGCAGAGCCGGACCTTCTCCTGCACGTCCTTGGCCGGCATGCCCAGCACCTCGGCGAGGCGGCCCAGCACCGCCTTGCCGCCGTCCTTCTGCTGCAGCAGCGAGGTACGGCTGACGGACACCACCAGCCGGGCCTCGTTGCCGGCCAGGATCCGCCCGGAGGCGTCCAGGATCTCGCCGCGGACGGACGGCTCGACCACCTCGCGGATGTGGTTGCCGGTCGCCTTGGCGGTGTAGACGCTGGCGTTGCGGATCTGCAGGTACCACAGCCGTCCGCCCAGGGTGGCGAGCAGCGACAGCACCAGGATCTGCAGTACCACCAGACGGATCGTCACCCGCCGGGTTCGGCCGGTCTCGGGGATGTTGCTCACGTCTCGTGCGCTCCAGGGTGCGGGAAAGTCGGGAGGTCGGGGGCCTGGACTGGCCGGTTACGGGCGCCGGGCGAAGCCGGGGACGCGCCGCTTCCTGTACTTCGGGCCGGACGAGACCTCACGCGTGGTGCGGTAGCGGGCCAGGGTGCCGAGGCCCGGACCGCCCTCGTCGTCGTCGCTGGCGGCGGTCACCGGGTCGCGGCCGAAGCGGCGTCCGAGCAGCATCACCAGTGGCACCACGAACGGGGCCAGCAGCAGGTCGTACAGCAGGGCGCTGATCACCAGGCCGCCGAGGCCGACGTGGCGGGCCGCGGTGTCGCCGACCAGGGCGCCGACCAGGGCGTACAGCAGGGTGGAGGCGATCGCCGCGGCGCCGACCACCAGCAGCGCGCTGGAGACCGAGCGCTGTCGGCCGTGCTCGGGGCGCAGCAGCCCGGCGGCGTACCCCATCAGGCAGAGCACCAGGGCGTAACGGCCGATGGCGTGGTCGGAGGGCGGCGCGAGGTCGGCGAGCAGGCCGGCCGAGAAGCCGACCAGGCAGCCGCCGGTCGGCCCGTAGACCATGGCCAGGCCGACCACGACCAGCAGCAGTATGTCCGGGGTGGCCCCCGGGAGCTGGAGCCGGCCGAACACGCTGACCTGGAGGATCAGGCCGAAGAGGATCAGTGCGGCGGAGACGGGGATGCGGGCGAGGCGCATGGCTCAGTTCCCCCCATTGGGCTTGGCGGGCGGGGTGCTGGCCGCGGGGGCCTGCGGCTGGACGGGCGCGGCGGGGGCCTGGCTCTGGCCCGGGGTGGGGGCGGGCGGCAGGACGGCGTCGCGCGGGTCGGCCCGCGGCGGCACGACCACCACGCCGACCAGATCCAGCCGGGTGAACTGGACGAAGGGCTCGACCAGGATGGTCTTGGTCAGCTGGCCCGCGTTGGCCTGGACCTCGGTGACCTTGCCGACGGGGACGCCGGGCACGAACGGGCGGCCGCTCTGCGAGCCGAAGGTGACCAGCCGGTCGCCGGTCTTGACCTGCGCCTTGCCGTTGAGCAGGGAGACCTTCATCGGGCTGTCGCCGCCGCCGGAGGCGAAGCCGATCTCGCCGCTGCCCTCCAGCCGGGTGCCGGCCGAGAAGCCGGGGTCGGAGGCGAGCAGCACGGTGGCGGTGGTCCGGGCGATGGTGGTGATCCGGCCGACCAGGCCCTGGCCGTTGATCACGGTCATGTCGCGGGTGAGGCCGTCGTCGCTGCCGGCGTCGATGGTGATGGTCCAGGAGAAGCCCTGGGCCGGGCCGATCGCGATGACCTGGGCGGCCTTGACGGTGTATCCGCCGGCGCCCGCGGTGCGCAGCAGGTCGTCCAACTGCTTGGTGCGCCCGCTCGCCATGTCGGAGGAGGCGAGCTTCTGCCGCAGTTCGGTGTTCTCACGGGCGAGCTGGTCGGTGCGGCCGTTGTTGGTGGCGGCGTCGCGGAAGGCGCGGACGGTGTCGGCGACCGGGTCGACCACGGTGGCGGCGCCGCGCTCGACCGGGCCGAGGACGCGGGCGGCCGCGTGGCGGGCCGGGCCGAGCGGGGAGTCCTCACCGCCCTTGATGTCCACGGTGATGAGCGCGAAGGCGACGGCCACCAGCAGGATGAGCAGCAGCCGGCTCTCTCGTGTGTCCCTCACGGTGCTGGTACTGCCCCTTCGTACCTGGCGGCCGCCCGGGGCGGTGGGGCCCGGGCGGCCGCCCGTTCAGTTGAGTGTCGGATGTGTCGTCGTGGTGCTAACGGCGCGGCTGGGCGTCCAGTACCTGCTGGAGCGCCTCGAACTCCTCGACGCACTTGCCGGAGCCGAGTGCGACGGAGTCGAGCGGGTTCTCGGCGATGTGGATCGGCATGCCGGTCTCGCGGCGCAGCCGCTCGTCCAGGCCGCGCAGCAGGGCACCGCCGCCGGTGAGCACGATGCCGCGGTCCATGACGTCGCCGGCCAGCTCGGGCGGGCACTGGTCGAGGGTGGTCTTGACCGCGTCGATGATCGAGTTGACCGGCTCGTCGATGGCCTCGCGGACCTCGGCGGCGGAGATGACCACGGTCTTGGGCAGGCCGCTGACCAGGTCGCGGCCGCGGATCTCGGCGTGCTCGTCCTTCTCGCCCTCCAGGCCGAAGGCGCTGCCGATGCTCATCTTGATCTGCTCGGCGCTGCGCTCGCCGAGGAGGAGGGAGTACTCCTTCTTGATGTGTTGGACGATCGCGTTGTCCAGCTCGTCGCCGGCCACCCGGATGGACTGGGCGGTGACGATGCCGCCGAGGGAGATCACGGCGACCTCGGTGGTGCCGCCGCCGATGTCGACGACCATGTTGCCGGTGGCCTCGTGGACGGGCAGGCCGGCGCCGATCGCGGCGGCCATCGGCTCCTCGATGATGTGCACCTGGCGCGCGCCGGCCTGCGACGAGGCCTCGATGACGGCGCGGCGCTCGACGCCGGTGATGCCGGAGGGCACGCAGACCACGACGCGCGGGCGGGCGAGGTAGCGGCGGCGGTGGATCTTGAGGATGAAGTAGCGCAGCATCCGCTCGGTGATCTCGAAGTCGGCGATCACACCGTCCTTGAGCGGGCGGATGGCGACGATGTTGCCGGGCGTTCGGCCGATCATCTTCTTGGCCTCGACGCCGACCGCGAGGATGCCGCCGGTGTTGGTGTTCACCGCGACGACGGACGGCTCGTTGAGGACGATCCCCTTGCCCCTGACGTACACCAGCGTGTTGGCAGTTCCGAGGTCGATCGCCAAGTCGCGGCCGATGAACGACAGGTTGCTCGCCATGGGGTGTGGGTGCCTTCCCGGGCTCGGAGTTCATGGGGGTTGGACGAATGCACGCCCATGCTTGGGCGGAGACCAGCTGAGCTGCCTTACCGGGCCCTTGAGTCGCGTCCATCGTAGTCACGCCGCACAGTACGGACGTCGACGTGGGGGCATACCGTCCATTGTCCGGAGCGTGATCGCTTCTCCGAGCATTGGGACGCCGTGTCGGCGCCGTCAGTTCCCTATTTCACGATAAGAATGCCCCGGCCGGGCCAATGGTCCAGACCGGGGCAGTCCCAAGGTCCTCGCGGGGCGTGACGCCCCGTCCGCCCGGGCGTGTCGCCCGGTTCGGATCAGGCGTGCGCCGGGAAGAAGATCTTGATCTCGCGCTCGGCGGACTCCGGGGAGTCGGAGGCGTGGATCAGGTTCTCGCGGGTGATGGTCGCGTAGTCGCCGCGGATGGTGCCGGCCCCGGCCTCCAGCGGGTTGGTGGCGCCGGCCAGCATGCGGATGCCCTTCACGACCTCCTCGCCCTCGACGATCATCGCGATCGACGGGCCGGAGGTCATGAACTCCAGCAGCGGCTCGTAGAACGGGCGGCCGACGTGCTCCGCGTAGTGCTGCTCCAGCGTCTCCCGGTCGAAGGTACGCAGTTCCATGGCGGCGAGCTGCCAGCCGGCCTTGCGCTCGATGCGGCTGATGATCTCGCCGGCCAGGCCGCGGCGGACGGCGTCGGGCTTGAGCAGGACGAGAGTGCGCTGGGACACGGTGCGTCTCCTGGGGATTTGGTACGGCATGCGGTATGCGGCAGAGATTACCTTGCGTAAACGACCTGCCGGTTCCGCTGGTCCGCCCCCGCGATCGCGGGGCCGACGCCTCGCCGATCGGCGAGGCGCTGTCGGCGGTCGAGCCGTCCCGGCGATCGCCGGGCCGACGCGTCAGGCGGCCTGTGCCTCCGCGGCCGCGCGGGCGGCCTTGAACTGGTCCACCTTGCGGCCGTAGTGCACCGAGCACCACCACAGGCCGGCGAAGACGACGCCGAGGCCGAACATGGTCGGCAGGACGAAGCCGCTGACGATCAGGCCGGCCTGCAGCACCCAACCGATCTGCACCGCGCCGGGGCGGTTGATCATGCCGCAGAGCGCGAGGCACAGCGCCATCGCGATGCCGCTGACGATCCACACGCTGGCGGTCGAGACGCTGGAGAGCCGCATCGCGACCAGCGCCGCGAACATGATCAGCAGCGCCTCGCCGATCAGCGTGGAGGAGCAGAGCGTCCTCATGTCACTTCCTCCCGAGCAGCAGGCGGGCCTCGCCCACCGTGATGACCGAACCGGTGACCAGAACCCCGGCGCCGCCGAGGTCGCCCTCCTCCTCGGCCAGGGTGACGGCGGCGGCGATGGCGTCGTCGAGCCGGGGCTCGACCTGGACGCGGTCCTCGCCGAAGATCTCCACGGCCAGGGCCGCGAGGGCGTCCACGTCCATCGCGCGGTGGGTGGAGTTCTGGGTGATGACGACCTCGGCCAGGATCGGCTCGAAGGCCTCCAGCACGCCCGTCACGTCCTTGTCCCCGGAGGTGCCGATCACCCCGACCAGACGGGTGAAGCCGAAGGACTCGGAGATCGCGGCGACGGTGGCCTGGGCGCCGTGCGGGTTGTGCGCGGCGTCCAGGATGATCGTGGGGCTGCGGCGAACGACCTCCAGGCGGCCCGGCGAGGAGACGCCGGAGAAGGCCTGGCGGATCTTGTCCACGTCGAGCTGCCCGCCGCGGGCGCCGCCGACGCCGAAGAAGGCCTCGACCGCGGCCAGGGCGAGCGCCGCGTTGTGCGCCTGGTACTCGCCGTGCAGCGGGATGAAGACGTCCTCGTACTCTTCGCCGCCCAGTCCGCGCAGCGTCACCAGCTGGCCGCCGACGGCGAGTTCACGGCGGATCACGCCGAACTCCATGCCCTCGCGGGCGACCGTGGCGTCCACCTCGACGGCCCGGCGCAGGATGGTCTGGGCGGCGTCCAGCTGCTGCTGGGCGACCACGGCGACGGCGCCGGACTTGATGATCCCGGACTTCTCGGTCGCGATCTCGCCGGTGGTCCCGCCGAGCTTGTCGGTGTGGTCCAGCCCGATCGGGGTGATCACCGCGACGGCGGCGTCGATGACGTTGGTGGCGTCCCAGGAGCCGCCCATGCCGACCTCGACCACGGCGACGTCCACCGGGGCGTCGGCGAAGGCGGCGTAGGCCATGCCGGTCAGCACCTCGAAGAAGGACATCGGCACCGGCTGGGCCGCGTCGACCATCTGCACGTAGGACTCGATGTCGCGGTAGACCTCGACGAAGCGCTCGGGGCTGATCGGGGCGCCGTCCAGGCTGATCCGCTCGGTGACGGTCTCCACGTGCGGGCTGGTGTAGCGGCCGGTGCGCAGCTCGAAGGTGTTGAGCAGCTGCTCGATCATCCGGGCGGTGGAGGTCTTGCCGTTGGTGCCGGTGATGTGGATGGAGGGGAAGGACCGCTGGGGCTCGCCCAGGATGTCCATCAGCGCCTCGATCCGGTCGAGCGAGGGCTCCAGCTTGTTCTCCGGCCAGCGCTTGGAGAGCTCCAGCTCGACGTCGCGCAGGGCGTCGCCGGTGCCGCCGTCGGCGGGGCGGAGGGTGTACGGGTTCGGGTCGGCCTTGTCGCTCACAACCACAGTCTACGGAGCGACGGCGGCCCGTCCTCACAGGGTGAGAGCGGGACCGGGGGTCGGGGTGCGGGTCAGGGCGAGAACGACCACTTCGCCCTGGTTTCGCCCCATGCCTCCGATTCACCCTCTTTACTATTGCTTTAGCGAGCTTGAACGGCAATGGGGCATCGATTCGCACCCCACAGGAGCTGGCGGTCTTCGATCATGAGGAGCACCGCGCCATGCCCGACGTCCTCCACGACTGGATCGACGAGGGCGCCGCCCTCGACGCCGCCTACCGCGAGATCTCCGCCCGGCCGCCCGAGTCCACCGACCGCTCCCGGGTGGTGATCGGCGTGGTCGACGCCGACGGCCGGCTCGGCCCGGGCACCCTCGGCCAGGTCTGCGACCCCGGGGGCTCGGCCAGGCCCCGGCACTGCCGCTGGCCGCGCGGGGCCTCTTGACAACCGGATCGGTCCGCTCCACCTGGTGAAGCAAGTCCCCTTTCCCGAGCGGGACTTGAGTTATCGACAGCCCCCTCACGCACACCATCGACACCCCCGGACGGCGCTACCCCACCAGGCGCCGCCGGGCCTCCCCACTGGAGCTGGAACCATGCCACCCGCACGCCATGCCGCGACCACCCCCGCAGGCCCGGACCGGTTCGGGATCAGACCGCGGCCCGGGCCTCCGGGACATGCGCGGCGGCGCCGTGCCGACGGCGCAACTCGGCGGTGATCTCGGCCAGTTCGCCCTCGGGCAGCAGCGGAAGCATCATCGCGACGCCCTGCAGCAGGCCGCCGAGCAGGTAGGTGGTGTCGGCCGTCGCGGCGACCAGCCCGCGGACCTCGGCCACCTCGCCGGCCGCGACCGCCTCGATCAGCTGGGCGGCGTTCGCGGTCTCCTCGTCCACCTGGACCGCGGCGGTGTCCTCCGGGGCCCGCCGGGCCATCGACCGCAGCACCCGGTCGCCGACTTCGGGGGCGTACGCCTTGCGGACGGCCTCGGCGGCGATCCAGGTGAGCAGTGTGGTCACCTCCCGCTCGACGTTCTCCTCGAGTAGCAGGTCCAGCTCGTGGTCGAACGCGAGCTGGTTGCCGTGCCGGAAGGCGAGCAGCAGCGTCGCCGCCCTGGCCTTGGCCTCCTCGACCGCCGCGGCAGGCAGTTCCTCGGCCAGCTCCTCGGTCACCACCACGCCATGCCCTCCCGTCCGTCGTTCAGCAGGAACGCTCAGCAGAAACGCCCTTCGGAAACTCCGTGCACACCGTACACATCCGACCTGAAAACTTCCGCGAACGCGCGCGGGCAAGACCGGAATCAATTCGCTCGGAATAGGACGCCACCCGGTCCAGGATGAATATTCGCCGGAAGGGAGCAATGTTCTGCTCTATTAGGCGTAGCTAAAACGGCGACCGGAGCGGCGTCCGGAAAACGCCGAGGGCCGCACCCCGCGTGTCGCGGAGTGCGGCCCCTCAACGGGCGCGGGCGGCTCAGCCCTGCGGCAGCGCCGCGAGCTGGGCGGTGATCCGGGCGATGTCGGCCTCGGCGGCCTCCTGACGGCCGCGGATCTTGGCGACCACCTCGTCCGGCGCCTTGGCCAGGAAGGCCTCGTTGCCGAGCTTGGCGGTGGTCTGGGCCTTCTCCTTCTCGGCGGCCGCGAGGTCCTTGGCGAGGCGCTTGCGCTCCGCCGCGACGTCGATGGTGCCGGAGAGGTCCAGCGAGACGGTGGCGCCGGCCACCGGCAGCGAAGCGGTGGCCGTGAAGCCCTCCTCGGGGACGGTCAGCCGCAGCAGCGAGCGGATCGCGTCCTCGTGGACGGCCAGCACGGTGCCGTCCAGCTCCAGCTTCGCCGGAACGCGCTGCCGGTCCTTGAGGCCCTGGCTCACGGCGAACCGGCGGACCTCGGTGACGACCTGCTGCAGCGTGGCGATCTCGGCCTCGGCCTCGGCGTCGCGGAAGCCGCTGTCCTTCGGCCAGTCGGCGATGACCACCGACTCGGCACCGGTGAGCGTGGTCCACAGCGTCTCGGTGACGAAGGGCACGATCGGGTGCAGCAGCCGCAGGGTGACGTCCAGGACCTCGCCGAGCACCCGGCGCGCGGCGTCGGCCTGCGGGCCGCCCTTGGCCAGGGTCGTCTTCGAGAGCTCGACGTACCAGTCGAAGACCTCGTCCCAGGCGAAGTGGTACAGCGCCTCGGAGAGCTTGGAGAACTGGTAGTCCTCGTACAGCCCGTCCACCTCGGCGACGGTGCTGTTGAGGCGCGACAGGATCCAGCGGTCGCTCGCGGTCAGCTCCTCCGGCGCGGGCAGCGGGCCCTCGACGGTGGCGCCGTTCATCAGCGCGAAGCGGGTGGCGTTCCAGATCTTGTTGGCGAAGTTGCGGGCCGCCTGGACCCAGTCCTCGCCGATCGGCACGTCGACGCCCGGGTTGGCACCGCGTGCGAGCGTGAAGCGCAGCGCGTCGGAGCCGTACTTGTCCATCCAGTCCAGCGGGTTGACCACGTTGCCGAAGGACTTCGACATCTTCTTGCCGTTCTGATCACGGACCATGCCGTGCAGCGCGATGGTGTGGAACGGCGGGGTGCCGTCCATCGCGTAGAGGCCGAACATCATCATCCGGGCGACCCAGAAGAACAGGATGTCGTAACCGGTGACGAGGACGGAGTTCGGGTAGAACTTCGCGAGGCTGTCGGTCTGCTCCGGCCAGCCGAGCGTGGAGAACGGCCACAGGCCGGAGGAGAACCAGGTGTCCAGGACGTCGGTGTCCTGGTGCCAGCCCTCGCCGGTGGGCGGCTGCTCGTCGGGGCCGACGCAGACGACCTCGCCGTTCGGGCCGTACCAGACCGGGATGCGGTGGCCCCACCACAGCTGGCGCGAGATGCACCAGTCGTGCAGGTTGTCGACCCAGTCGAAGTACCGCTTCTCCATCTCCTGCGGGTGGATCTTGACCTTGCCGTCGCGGACCGCGTCGCCCGCGGCCTTGGCGAGCGGGCCGACCTTGACCCACCACTGCATGGACAGCCGCGGCTCGATGGTGGTCTTGCAGCGCGAGCAGTGGCCCACCGAGTGGACGTACGGGCGCTTCTCCGCGACGATCCGGCCCTCGGCGCGCAGCGCGGCGACGATCGCCGAGCGGGCCTCCAGGCGGTCCAGGCCGAGGAAGGGGCCGTGCGCGGTGATGACGGCGCGCTCGTCCATCACGGCGATGTTCGGCAGGTTGTGCCGCTGGCCGATCTCGAAGTCGTTGGGGTCGTGCGCGGGCGTCACCTTGACGGCGCCGGTGCCGAACTCCGGGTCGACGTGGGCGTCGGCGACGATCGGGATGCGGCGGCCGGTCAGCGGCAGCTCGATCTCGGTACCGATCAGGTGCTTGTAGCGCTCGTCCTCCGGGTGGACGGCGACCGCGGTGTCACCGAGCATCGTCTCGGCGCGGGTGGTGGCCACGACGATGGAGTTCTCGCCCTCGCCGTAGCGGATCGAGACCAGCTCGCCGTCGTCGTCCTGGTATTCCACCTCGATGTCCGAGATGGCGGTCAGGCAGCGCGGGCACCAGTTGATGATGCGCTCGGCGCGGTAGATCAGCTCGTCGTCGAAGAGCTTCTTGAAGATGGTCTGGACGGCCTGGGAGAGGCCCTCGTCCATGGTGAAGCGCTCGCGGGACCAGTCCACGCCGTCGCCGAGGCGGCGCATCTGGCCGGAGATCTGGCCGCCGGACTCCGCCTTCCACTTCCAGACGCGCTCGACGAAGGCCTCGCGGCCCAGGTCGTGGCGGGACTTGCCCTCCTTGGCGAGCTCGCGCTCGACCACGTTCTGGGTGGCGATGCCGGCGTGGTCCATACCGGGCTGCCACAGCGCCTCGTAGCCCTGCATCCGCTTGCGGCGGACCAGCGCGTCGATCAGCGTGTGCTCGAAGGCGTGGCCGAGGTGCAGGCTGCCGGTGACGTTCGGCGGCGGGATGACGATGGTGAACGGGGGCTTGTCGCTCTTGGCGTCCGCGGTGAAGTACCCACGCTCTACCCAGCGCTCGTACAGCTCGCCCTCTACGTCCGCGGGGGTGTAGGTCGTCGGGAGGGTTGCCGCATCGTCCCCGGTGGTGCTCACGGGGCGCTGGTTCGTCGTGTCGGTCACGACGCACAGTTTACGTAACCCCGGGCGCTGGTTACGAACCGCTTTCGGTCCATGGACTCGCCCCGCCCGACGCTCCCGTCACAGGCACCGTGCGGTAGCGTGCCCGGACGCTCGTCCGGGCATCCGGACGTGCACGGAACTACCCAACACCACGATCGGCCGCGGGTGCGGCGGGGGAGCACGAGGACAGATGTACGGCCAGGGACAGCAGTATCCGCAGGGTCAGCCCTACGGCGGTCAGCCATACGGCGCCCCGCCGCCGCAGCAGCCCTACGGCGCCCCGCAGCCCCAGTACGGGTACCCGCCGCAGCAGCAGCAGCCCTACGGCGCGCCGCAGCAGCCGTACGGTGTGCCGCCGCAGGCACCGTACGGGCAGCCGGGCTACCCGACGCAGCCGCAGAAGGGCAAGGGCGGTCTGGTGATCGGCCTGGTGATCGGCGCCCTGGTGCTGGGCGGTGGCGGGTTCGCGGCCTGGAAGTTCCTCGGCGGCAGCGACGCGGGCGGCCAGTACAAGCTCAGCGCCCCGCAGACGCTGCTGGACGGCTACGTCCAGAAGTCGGCGCAGGAGAAGGCCGCCGACATGAGCCAGCCCGACGTCGCGAAGATCGGCACGGACCTGCACGCGGTGGTGGCCAGCTACAGCAAGGGCGCCGACGTCAAGAACATGGACTCGCTGTCGATCATCGGCGTCTACGGGAACATCAACGACCCGGACCAGATCATCTCGGACAGCAAGACGAACACCGGCGGGCTGACCTGGACCACGCCGATGACCGACTACCCCGCCAAGGACAGCCACGCCTCCTCGGGCAAGCTCAGCTGCGGTGTGGCCAGCGTCATCGCGGGCAAGCCCGGACCGACGATGTGCGTGTGGGCGGACAAGTCCACCATGGGCCGGGTCACCTTCACCCACCTCAGCCTGAGCACCGCCGGCGGTGACACCAACCAGGGCATCACCCCGGACCAGGCCGCGGAGAAGACCCGGGCGATCCGCGACGCCATGAAGGTCGCCAAGTAACGTCGCGCGACCCATGTGAAGGGGCCCCGCACCGGATCCGGTGCGGGGCCCCTTCACATGGCGGCCGTCGGGTCAGGCGCTCTTCTCGCGGCGCTCGCGCTTGATCATGTCGCGCGGGACGAGGGTGGGGATGGCGTGCTTGGAGACCACGTCCCCGGTGACCACCACGCGGGCGACGTCCTGGCGCGAGGGGACCTCGTACATCACGGACATCAGCACCTCCTCCATGATGGCCCGCAGACCGCGCGCGCCGGTGCCGCGCAGGATCGCCTGGTCGGCGATCGCCTCCAGCGCGTCCCGGGAGAACTCCAGCTCCACGCCGTCCAGTTCGAAGAGCTTGCGGTACTGCTTGACCAGCGCGTTCTTCGGCTCGGTGAGGATCTGCAGCAGCGCCTCGCGGTCGAGGTTGTGCACGCTGGTGATCACCGGCAGACGGCCGATGAACTCGGGGATCATGCCGAACTTCACCAGGTCCTCGGGCATCACCTGGCGGAAGTGGTCGCTGGCGTCCGACTCGCGCTTGGAGCGGATGTTGGCGCCGAAGCCGATGCCCTTGGCACCCGCGCGGCCCTCGATGATCCGCTCCAGGCCGGCGAACGCGCCACCGACGATGAACAGCACGTTGGTGGTGTCGATCTGGATGAACTCCTGGTGCGGGTGCTTGCGCCCGCCCTGCGGCGGCACCGAGGCGGTGGTGCCCTCCAGGATCTTCAGCAGCGCCTGCTGCACGCCCTCGCCGGAGACGTCGCGGGTGATCGACGGGTTCTCGCTCTTGCGGGCGACCTTGTCGATCTCGTCGATGTAGATGATCCCGGTCTCGGCCTTCTTGACGTCGTAGTCGGCCGCCTGGATCAGCTTGAGCAGGATGTTCTCGACGTCCTCGCCCACGTAGCCGGCCTCGGTCAGCGCGGTGGCGTCCGCGATCGCGAACGGCACGTTCAGCATCCGGGCCAGGGTCTGCGCCAGCAGCGTCTTGCCGGAGCCGGTGGGGCCCAGCAGCAGGATGTTGGACTTGGCCAGCTCGATGGCGTCCTCGCGGCCGTTGCCACCGCTGCGGCCGGCCTCACCGGCCTGGACGCGCTTGTAGTGGTTGTAGACGGCGACCGAGAGCGCCTTCTTGGCGAGGTCCTGGCCGACCACGTACTGGTCCAGGAACTCGTAGATCTCGCGCGGCTTCGGCAGTTCCTCGAAGCGGACCTCGGAGGTCTCGGCGAGTTCCTCCTCGATGATCTCGTTGCACAGGTCGATGCACTCGTCGCAGATGTACACGCCTGGGCCGGCGATCAGCTTCTTCACCTGCTTCTGCGACTTGCCGCAGAACGAGCACTTGAGCAGGTCGCCACCGTCTCCGATGCGTGCCACGAGGTGCTTCCCCTTCGCCAGGGGCCCCGCAGGGGTTCCGGGGCCTGGTGCTGTGGACCGTCCGCGCCGACGGCGCTCGGTCTCGCTATCCGACGGTACTCTGCCGGACCCGTGATTCCGTCCTCTTCGCCGGGTCTGCCCTACGCCCTGGGCGAATTGATACCGAACAGATGCCGTGACAGAGCCCGCCGACGGGCCGGGGCGGGGCGCGCCACCGGGTGCGCGCCCCGCCCCGACGGTGCCGGCCTCAGGAGGTCAGCGAGGTCTTGCGGGTGGAGATGATCTGGTCGACCAGGCCGTACTCGACGGCCTCCTCGGCGGTCAGGATCTTGTCGCGCTCGATGTCCTCGCGCACCTGCTCGACCGACTTGTTGGAGTGCTTGGAGAGCATCTCCTCCAGCTGCTCGCGCATCCGGAAGATCTCCTTGGCCTGGATCTCCAGGTCGGACACCTGACCGCGGCCGGTCTCGGTGTACGGCTGGTGGATCAGGATCCGGGCGTTCGGCAGCGCCATCCGCTTGCCGGGGGTGCCGGCGGCGAGCAGCACGGCCGCGGCGGAGGCCGCCTGGCCCATGCACACCGTGGTGATGTCCGGCTTCACGTACTGCATCGTGTCGTAGATGGCCGTCAGGGCCGTGAACGAGCCGCCGGGCGAGTTGATGTACATCTGGATCTCGCGGTCCGGGTCCATCGACTCCAGGCACAGCAGCTGCGCCATGATGTCGTTGGCCGAGACGTCGTCCACCTGCGAGCCGAGGAAGATGATGCGCTCCTCGAACAACTTGGCGTACGGGTCGTACTCGCGGATGCCCTGCGTGGTGCGCTCGACGAAGCGCGGGACGATGTAGCGGCCCTCGGCGCGCATGTCCTCGACGCGGGCCTGGGCGGCCGACAGGCTGGGGATGTTCATGGGGGTTCTTGTCCTCCGGGGCGTTGTGGCTGTGGTCTCGCGGGCCGGGCCGAGGCTCAGGCAGCGCCCGTGCCGCCGCCGCCGGGGACGTCCGCGGCGCTGTGCATGATGTCGTCGATCAGGCCGTAGGCCTTGGCCTCCTCCGGCGTGAACCAGCGGTCGCGGTCGGAGTCCGCAGTGATCTGCTCGAAGGTCTGGCCGCTGTGGTGCGCGATCAGCTCGGACATCCGCTTCTTGGTGCGGAGCAGCTGCTCGGCCTGGATGCGGATGTCGGTGGCGGAGCCGCCGAGGCCCGCGGAGGGCTGGTGCATCAGGATGTTGGCGTTCGGCAGCGAGAAGCGCTTGCCGGGGGTGCCGGCGGTCAGCAGGAACTGGCCCATCGAGGCGGCCATGCCCATCGCAATGGTGACGACGTCGTTCTTGATGTACTGCATGGTGTCGTAGATCGCCATGCCCGCCGAGATCGAGCCACCCGGGGAGTTGATGTAGAGGAAGATGTCCTTCTCGGGGTCCGCGGCCAGCAGCAGCAGCTGGGCGGTGATCTTGTTGGCGATGTCGTCGTCGACCTGCTGGCCGAGGAAGATGATCCGCTCGCCCAGCAGCCGGTTGTAGACCTGGTCGCCAAGGCCGCCGAGCACGTCACCAGCGGCGGCGTGCGGCACCATCGGGCCAGGCATCTGCATCTGCGGGAACGTCACTTAGCCACCTGCTCAGTCGATTTGGACGGTCGCTCCACGGCCGTCACGGTGTCGCACGGCTTCCGGGTATCACGTCGTGATTGTTGCTGTCCAAGGACCCTAACGCGCAGGCCGGGCCGCAGAATCCCTCACGCAGAACTGTTCGCTGTGAGCGCAGGGTCGCGCCGGCGCTCCGGCGGGACGACAGCGGGCCCGGACACCGTACGGCGTCCGGGCCCGCTGTGCTGCCTCAGGGGGCTACCGGGGCTCAGGCCTCGGTGTTCTCCTCGGCGGCGGCCTCGACGGTCTCGCCCGTCTCGTCCTCGTCGTCGAAGTTGATCTCGTTGCCCTCGGTGTCGACGACCTTGGCGGCCTCGACCACGGTGGCCAGCGCCTTGCCGCGGGCGACCTCGCCGACCAGCAGCGGAACCTGGCCGCCCTGGACGACCTGCTGGGCGAACTGGTCCGGGGTGAGGCCCGAGCCGGCAGCGCGGCGGATGAGGTGCTCGGTGAGCTCCTCCTGGTTAACACCCAGCTCCTCGTTGGCGACGATCTGGTCCAGGACGAACTGGGTCTTGATGCCCTTCTTCGCCTGCTCCTCGATCTCCGCGTCCCACTCCTCGCGGGTCTTGCCCTGGGTCTCCAGGTAGGTGTCGAGGTTCAGACCCATCGGCTCGAGCTGGTGGTGCTCGACGTTGTGCTTGCGGGTCTCGATCTCGTCCTTGAGGAGCTTCTCGGGGTACTCGATCTCAACCAGCGCGAGCAGCGCGTCCAGCACCTTCTCCTGGGCCTGGGTGGCCTGGTCGTACTCCTTCATGCGCTCCAGGCGCTTGCGGGAGTCGGCGCGCAGGTCCTCCAGGGTGTCGAACTCGCTGGCCAGCTGGGCGAACTCGTCGTCCAGCTCCGGCAGCTCCTTCTCCTGGACGGCGGTGACGGTGACAGTGACCTCGGAGGTCTTGCCCGCCTGGGTGCCACCCTTGAGCTCGGTGCTGAAGGTCTTCTCCTCGCCGGCGGACAGGCCGGTCACGGCCTCGTCGATGCCGTCGATCAGACGGCCCGAGCCGATCTCGTAGCTGACGCCGTTGGCGGTGCCGTCCTCCGGCACCTCACCGTCGACCTTGGCGACGAGGTCCACGACCACGATGTCACCGGCGGCGGCGGCGCGCTCGACGTCCTTGACCGAGGAGAAGCGCTCGCGCAGCTGCTCCAGCGACTTCTCGATGTCCTCGTCGGAGACGACGATCGGGTCGACGGTCACCTCGATGGAGGAGAACTCCGGCAGGGTGATCTCCGGGCGGATGTCCACCTCGGCGGTGAACTTCAGGTCACCGCCGTCGGCGATCTTCTCGACACCCTCGATGTTGGTGATGTCGGGCTGGCCGAGGACCTCGATCTTGCCCTCGTCGACGGCCTGCGTGTAGAAGCGCGGCAGGGCGTCGTTGACGGCCTCCTCCAGCACGGCGCCACGGCCGAAACGCTGGTCGATGACGCGAGCCGGGATCTTGCCCTTGCGGAAGCCCGGAACCGTGACCTGCTGGTTGATCTTCTTGTACGCCGCGTCGAGGCTGGGCTTGAGCTCCTCGAAGGGCACCTCGACGGTGAGTCGAACCCGGGTCGGGTTCAGAGTCTCGACGGCGCTCTTCACGGTTAGGTCTCCTATGGGCTTGCGGTCAGGTTGCCTCCGCCCGATCCGTTCCGCCTGGCCGGAGCCGGTCGGGTGGTTCGGGCGAGACGGGCGATGGGCGATTGGAGCTGCATCTCCCGTTGGGGGTGGACGGTGAGCTTGACTCCTCGCCCTCGTGCGGTTGACCTGGGTGGACGCCACAGGGACTACCGCCAGCGCCCCATCCTACCGGTACCACGAAAGGCGGACGCCAGACGCCACCGTACCGCCCCAACAGAACAGGGCCCCGCCCCGATGGGCGAGACCCTGCGCACTCACTGTCGGGGTGGCCGGATTCGAACCGACGGCCTTCCGCTCCCAAAGCGGACGCGCTACCAAACTGCGCCACACCCCGTGGTGCCGAGAGGAAGCGTACACGCCGGGCCTGCACGGCTCGTCGACTATTCCGGGGCGGGGCGGAACGGGGCGGAAGGGGCTGCGCGGCGAATGGGGTGTGCACGGGAGCGACCGGACCAGGTACGCTGTCTCCCGAACTTCCGGCCGGAAACGGCTCGGGGGGTCGCGCGGGCGTAGCTCAATGGTAGAGCCCTAGTCTTCCAAACTAGTCACGCGAGTTCGATTCTCGTCGCCCGCTCTTCCGGTCCGGCCCCGGTGCGCTCAGCGCACCGGGGCCGTCGACGTTTCCGGGGCCGGGCGGTCCCGGCGGTCTCAGAGTCCGAGCCGGGCGGCCCGGGCGGCGGCCCGGTCGAGCAGCTGGTGCACATCACCCTCCCGGGTGGCGGGGCGGTCGTTGTACTCGTCCGGGGAGCGCGCCGGGCGCCCAGTGGCGTGCAGCACCTCCATCAGTTGGACCCGGGCGGTGCGCACGGTCACCGGGGTGCCGTAGCCGTACGCCAGGACGGCGGCCTGGGCTCCGAGCAGGCAGACCCGGCCGGCCCGGTCCCACATCGCGCCCTGCAGCCATCCGTGGGCGCCGATGTAGCGGGAGGCGAGCCGCAGGTGGTCGGCGGCGCTGACCGGGACGGGCCGGGCGGGGCGGCGCAGCGCCCGGTCGAGCAGGGTGGCCCGGGGCACCGGGTGGCCAGCGTGCCAGGGGCGCAGGATGCTGCCGTACCGGCAGACGTACGGTGCCGGGGTGCGCGCGGGGGCGGGCAGCGAGGCGAGGTAGGCCTCGATCTCGGCGACCAGGCCGGAGCCGTCCGGGCCCGCCAACAGCTCTCGAAGGGGGGTCGGGAGCGACGGAAGGGGCGTCAGGTCGGTGCGGGGCATGCGGGCTCTCCAGGCGGGTGGCCTTCAGGTTCCGCTCCCCAAAGTGGGGCATTCAGGGTATTTCCGCGACCGGAGGATCCAGGGGTCCGGGCGGTTTCCCGGTTGGCGGTCGGGCCGATAGCCTCGGCGGCGTTCGAGCGCAGTTCGAGCGCGACCTCAGCCGGCGCGCTCCCGAGGTGGAGGAGTCCCGGTGCATCCGCAGGAGCGACTGGCCGTCATACAGCGCTGTGTGGTCCGGGAGATGGCGCGACTGGGCCAGGTGTTCCTTCCGGACGGCGAGGTGGTGCGCGGCCCGGGCACCACGGCGGTGGCGGTGCGCGAGCACCCCGGGGACGACGGCGCCGGGCACGTGGACCTCGGCTTCGTGCTGCAGCTGGGCCGGGCGGACGCGCCGGTGGTCTGGGACTGCGCGGCGGGCCTCGGCAAGACCGAGGAGGAGAAGCTCGCGAACGCCGTGAAGATGTGGGCGACCACCACGGCCTCGGTGCTGGTCGAGCTGGCGGACGGGCGCGGGGTGCACGCCGACCACCCCGATCTGCCCGAACTCCCGGGCTGGCACGCGGTGCAGGGCCCGGCGGCGGTGTTCGGCTTCGGCAACGAGCACCTGGCGGCCTGGCTCGCCGAGCACCGGGTGCTGCCGGCGCTGGCGCCCGCGCTGCGCGCGGAGCTGACCGGGGCGGGCCCGGTGGGGGTGAAGCTCTTCCTGGGCGGGAAGGCGGGCGACGACGTCGCCGAGGTCCGGGTGGGCGGCGAGGTCTCGGAGGCGGCCTCCGCGGCGCTCCGCGCGCTGGACTGGCCGCGCGGTGAACGGTTGTGCTGGGCACGGCTGTTCGTGCTACTGACCGCGGAGCGGGCAGCACCGGTCACAGCCGTCGTGCCGACGGGTGCCGCAGCACCTGCGCCCCTGCGCGTCCCGGCCCCGGCGGCGGCACGCCCCCGGGGTCTGTTCGCCCGCTGGCGGGAGGCCAGACGGGCCGGCCGGTGACCCGGCGGCCCGGCCCGGTCAGCCGCCGGTGATGCTGGAGATGCTGTGCGCCAGGTTGGACAGCAGGGAGTTGATCGAGGTCGCCATGGTGGTCTCGTGCAGCATGAAGCCGAACAGGGCGGCGACGATCGCGTGCGGGATCTTCAGCTGCTTGTTCCGGATGAAGATGATGCACAGGATCGCGAACAGGACCAGCGCGGAGACGGAGAGTGCCACCCGGACTCACTTCCTCGTTTCATAGCGTGGTGCCGCCGCCCGGCGGCACCTGCGAAGCCGGACCCCGGCCTGTCCGACGGTCCCGAGGCGGAATCGCGGACCGTCCGACACAGTGCCGGTGAGGGAGCCCGCGCTCGACCGCTGTCTGACGTGTTGCACGTGTCGCCCCCCATCCCCCGAATCCTGAACAGTCCCGCCCGGACTCAGTGTGGTCGACCGTGCCGATTGCGTAAAGGTCTGACAGTCAGCCCAACGCCGATATCCTGCGATGCGAGACGAGTTTCCGCCGACCGGGACGATAGCGGAGCCGTTCTGACGAATGGTCGGCGGGGCGGTGCTGAGCGGCCGGGAAACGTCCGGAGGCCGGGAGCGGAAGCCGCTGATCCGGTCAGCCGACGGGGCGTCCGATATGGCCGAAGATCAGCTGCCAGGCTTGACAGCGGGGCTGCCGGTGGCATGTGACGTCGGGCCCGGCGGATCCGGCCCCGGTCGTGCGGGGACCTTCCGTCAGTCGCGCCAGAGCAGCAGGACCGCGCGGTCGTCGTTGATGTCCCGGGCCACCGTCTCGATCAGCGCGGACGCGGCCCCCGCACCGGTGCCCGGGGCACCGCCGGGGACCAGCCGGTCCGCCTCCCCCATCAGCCGGTCCATGCCCTCGGTGAGGTCCCGGCCCGGCGCCTCGACCATGCCGTCGGTGCAGAGCATCAGCACGTCGCCGCGGTTCAGCCGGCCGCGCACGCCCTCGAACTTGGCGCCGTCGTAGATCCCGAGCAGCGGGCCCTCGGCCTCCTTGACCTCCCAGCGGCCGGCGCCCGCCAGCCGCTGCATGCCCGGCAGGTGCCCGGCCGAGAGCAGCTCGTACTCGCCGGTGTCCAGGTCCAGCACCAGGTGGACGGCGGTGGCGAAGCCCTCCTCCCAGGACTGGCGCAGCAGGTAGCCGTTGGCGGCGGGCAGGAAGTCGTGCGCGGGCAGCGAGCCGACCAGACCGCCGAAGGCGCCGGACAGCAGCAGCGCCCGGGAGCCGGCGTCCATGCCCTTGCCGGAGACGTCCGCGAGGACCACCTCCAGCAGCCGCTGGCCGGGGCCGGTGCGGGCGGCCACCACGAAGTCGCCGGAGAAGGACTGCCCGCCGGCCGGGCGCAGCGCCATGTCGGCGTGCCAGCCGTCCGGCAGCCGGGGGACCCGGCTCTGCACCCGCAGCCGCTCGCGCAGGTCGAACAGCATGGTGGAGCCGCCCCACCAGGGCACGCCGACCCGGGCCCGGAACTGGGCCAGCAGCAGGCCGCCCACCCCGGCGGCGCCGACCACCAGGGCCGCGCCGGGGGTGACGCCGTAGACGTAGGCCTCCGGGTTCTCGCTGGCGACCCGCTGGCCGGTGTGGATCACGGACTCGGCGGACAGGCCGAGGGCGGCCAGCGCGTAGAGCACCACCAGGCTGCCGGGGCGCAGCAGCAGCGCGCCGGCCAGGATCGGCAGGACCAGGGCGGTGGGCGGGGCCCAGTCGGGGATCCAGACGTTGAGCACGATCAGCAGCGGGACGAGCAGGGCGAGCGCGCAGAGCACCGGCCAGTCGGCGGAGCCGCCGCGGAAGTAGTCGACACCGGCCGTGCGCAGCCTCCGGCGGACCCGGCGGAGCCTCTTGCGCAGCCGGGCCGTCACGGGCTCGGACGCCGGGGCGGCGCCGGGCCTCGTCGCAGTCGTCTGGGGCGGTGCGCCCGGCGGTCTGCCAGCCATGGGCCCCGACCCTATCCACGGGTGCGGCCCGGCGTCGACGGCTCGGGGGCGGTCGGCGGCGTCGGCGCGCGGGGCGCTCAGCGGGTTTCGGCCGATCGGAGCGGTGCCGGGCGCGCCGTCAGGAGGCATACGCCGGTTGGGCGTACGGAGCAGGCGAGCGGCGTGCGCGCCCCGCGTGCGGGGGTGTGCGCGCGCCGGGGCCTGTGGCCGATCCCACAGGTCCGGGGCTTGCGACGGGTCTCGCGGATCCCCGCCGGGCCCCGGGCGGAAACGGCGGCGGCCGGCCGCACGGGAGGGTGCGGCCGGCCGTCGGGGGCGGGTGGGGGGTGGGATCAGCCCTGCGGGTGGTGGGCCGGGATCGGCGGGAGCTCGCCGGTGGTCTCGTACTCGCTCAGCATCTCGATCCGGCGGGTGTGCCGCGGCTCGCCGCTGTAGGGGGTGTTGAGGAAGACCTCGACGAACTCGGTGGCCTCCTCGGCGGTGTGCATGCGCCCGCCGATGGAGATCACGTTGGCGTTGTTGTGCTGACGGCCGAGCTCGGCGGTCTGCACGCTCCAGGCCAGCGCCGCGCGGACGCCCTTGACCTTGTTGGCGGCGATCGCCTCGCCGTTGCCCGAGCCGCCGATCACGATGCCCAGGGCCTCCGGGTCGGCGGCGGTGCGCTCGGCGGCGCGCAGGCAGAACGGCGGGTAGTCGTCCTCGGCGTCGTAGATGTGCGGCCCGCAGTCGACCGGCTCGTGGCCGGCCCCCTTCAGCCACTCCACCAGGTGGTTCTTCAGTTCGTATCCGGCATGGTCGGAGCCCAGGTACACGCGCATGCCATGAGTGTGGCATGCGCGTGCGCCCGGACCCGACAACGGGGGCGTCAGCGCTTGCCGAGCAGCTTCCAGGCCAGCGGCAGGGCGCCGGCGGCGAAGGCGGCCTTGAGCGCGTCGCCGACCAGGTACGGGTAGAGACCGAGCTCGGCGGCGCGGGCGAGCGACACGTGCAGGGTGAAGGCCAGGTACGGGACGCCGACGGCGTAGATGGCCAGGCTGCCGAGGACCATGGTGACGGCGGTGTTCACCGGGGTGCGGTCGGCGCCGCGGCGGGCGAGCGCGCCGGTCACGGCGGCGGCGAGGACGAAGCCGAGCACGTACCCGAAGGACGGCATGGCCCAGCCGGAGGTGCCCTCGGCGAACCAGGGCATGCCCGCCATGCCGGCCAGCAGGTAGAGGGCGAGCGAGGCGACGCCGCGGCGGGCCCCGAGCGCGGTGCCGACCAGCAGGGCGGCGAAGGTCTGGCCGGTGACCGGCACCGGCGAGCCGGGGACGTTCACCGACAGCTGGGCGGCCACACCGGTCAGCGCGGCGCCGCCGACCATCAGGGCCAGGTCGCGGACCTGGGCACCGAGGCGGGTGGAGGCGGCGGGCAGCAGGTCGGCGAGGACGGCGCGGCGCGCTATCGGGGTGGTGGCAGTGGCCATCGGGGGATCCTCCGTAAGGGTCCAGGTGAGTGAACACCTGTGAACCTACGCGGTGATCCACTGCGCCACCGCCACGGTTTCGGACAAAGCCCCGCCCTCGGGCGTTGTCGGAACCGGCCCGAAACGACGCTCCGTCACCGGAAGGTGACGTTGAGGTGCGACCGGGTCCGCATGGTGGGCCCGGAGCGGACGTTCTTGGCATGAGCAACGGGCTCCCCGGATATTGGACAGTCCATGCCGCATTCCGCACAGTCTGGATCCACGCCTATGGCCCCCACCCCCGCGCCCACAGCGCCCGGGACCACCGACGCCGCCACCCGAGCGGGCTCGGGCCCGGCACCCGGCCAGCAGCTCAGCCACGGGCTCAAGCAGCGCCACCTGTCGATGATCGCCCTCGGCGGCGTCATCGGTGCCGGCCTCTTCGTGGGCTCCGGCGCGGGCATCGCGGCCGCCGGGCCGGCGATCATCCTCGCCTTCGCCCTCTCCGGCCTACTGGTCATGCTGATCATGCGGATGCTCGGCGAGATGTCCGCCGCCCGTCCGGCCTCCGGCTCGTTCTCGGTGCACGCCGAGAAGGAGATCGGCCCCTGGGCCGGGATCACGGCCGGCTGGATGTACTGGGTGATGCTCTGCTGCGGCGTGGCCGCCGAGGCCACCGCCGCCGGGAAGATCGTCAACGGCTGGATACCCGGTGTCTCGGCCTGGGTCTGGGTCGGCCTGTTCATGGTCTTCTTCTGCGTCAGCAACCTGACCGCGGTGAAGAACTTCGGTGAGTTCGAGTTCTGGTTCGCCACCATCAAGGTCGCCGCGATCGTCGCCTTCCTGGTCCTCGGCGGGCTCGGCATCGCCGGTGTGATCGGCCCGGGCTCCCCCGGCACGAGCAACCTCACCGGCCAGGGCGGCTTCCTGCCCAACGGCGTCAGCGGGCTGATCGTCGGCCTGCTCGCCTCGGTCTTCGCCTACGGCGGCCTGGAGACGGTGACCATCGCCGCGGCCGAGTCCGACGACCCCAAGAAGAACGTCGCCAACGCGGTGCGCACGGCGGTGTGGCGGATCGCGATCTTCTACATCGGCTCGATGGCCCTGGTGGTCACCCTGGTCTCCTGGAAGGACCCGGCGGTCGTCGCCGACGGCCCGTACGTCACAGTGCTGCGCCACCTCGGGGTGCCCGCGGCCGGGACGATCATGGAGGCGGTGGTGCTGATCGCGCTGCTGTCCGCCATGAACGCCAACATCTACGGCGCCTCCCGGATGGCGTACTCGCTGGTCGGCCGCGGCCAGGGCCCCAAGGCACTGGCCAAGGTCAGCGGCGGGGTGCCGCGCCGGGCCGTGCTGGCCTCCTGCCTGTTCGGCTTCGGTGCCGTGCTGGCCGCCAAGTTCTGGCCCGCCACCGTGTTCACCTGGCTGATGAACACCACGGGCGTGGCGATCCTGGTGGTCTGGCTGTTCATCTGCATCGTCCAGCTGCGGATGCGCCGCCGACTGGAGCGGGAGGAGCCCGAGCTGCTCACCGTGAAGATGTGGGGCTACCCGTACCTGACCTGGGTCGCGATGGCCGCCGTGGCCGGCATCCTCGCGCTGATGACCACCACCGAGGGCAACCGCCAGCAGCTGTACGCGGCCGGGGTGCTGGTCGTGCTGCTGATCGCGGCCGGCCTGGTCAAGCAGCGCCGGGACGCGGCCGCCGGCTAGGACGTACGGCGGGCCTACTCGAAGGACGGCCCCGCCGTACGGGTGCGCTTGATCTCGTAGAAGCCCGGGGTGGAGGCCACCAGCAGGGTGCCGTCCCAGAGCCGGGCCGCGGCCTCGCCCTTCGGGGCCGGGGTGACGACCGGGCCGAAGAAGGCGACCCGCTCGCCGTCCGCGCCCTCGACCGCGATCACCGGGGTGCCGACGTCCTCGCCGACCAGGGTGATGCCCTCCTTGTGCGAGGCGCGCAGGGCCTCGTCGTAGGCGTCGGTGTCGGCCGCGTCCGCCAGTTCGGCGGGCAGGCCGGCGGCCACCAGGGCGGCCTCGACGGTCTCCCGGTTCTGCGGCAGGCCCTGGTTGTGGAAGCGCAGGCCCAGCTCGGTGTAGAGCCGGCCCAGCACCTCCTCGCCGTGCTGCTGGGCGGCCGCGATGCAGACCCGCACCGCGCCCCAGGCGTTGTCCAGCAGCTCGCGGTACTGCTGCGGCAGGTCGCGGTGCTCGTTGAGCACCGACAGGCTCATCACGTGCCAGTTCACGTCGACCGGCCGCAGCTGCTGGACCTCGATCAGCCAGCGGGACGTCATCCACGCCCACGGGCAGGCCGGGTCGAACCAGAAGTCGGCGGTCTTGCGCTCAGCGGCAGTCGTCACTGGGGTCTCGTCCTTCATGAGGTGATCCGAGGCGGCGGGGTGTCCCCCCTCCAGCCCCCAACACCCGTCCGGCGCCGGTGATTCCGGCCCGGACGCGGCGGCCTGTGCAATGGTACCGGTCAGGGCGAGCGTGAAAGGATGCCCCTGCGTGCGCGACGCACACCGCGCACGGGACCGCACCACCCACAGACGCACCACCGTGCGAGCCGGACAAAGGAGTACCGCCGTGCCGGGCAAGAACCTGAGCCGCGAGGAAGCACAGCAGCGAGCCGGCATCCTGGCCGTGGACGGCTACCGGGTCCGGCTGGACCTGACCTCGGCCCTCGACCCGGCCGCCGCCACCTTCCGCTCCACCACCACCGTCACCTTCCGCTGCTCCCAGCCCGGCGCCGCCACCTTCCTCGACCTGCTCGCCCCGGCCGTCCGCTCAATCACCCTCAACGGCCGCGCCCTGGACCCGGCCACCGCCTACGACGGCGCCCGGGTGCACGTCGACGGCCTGGCCGCCGAGAACGTCCTCACCGTCGAGGCGGACTGCGCCTACAGCCGCACCGGCGAGGGCCTGCACCGCTTCGTCGACCCGGTGGACGGCGAGACCTACCTGTACACCCACTACGAGCCGGCCGACGCCCGGCGGGTGTTCGCCAACTTCGAGCAGCCCGATCTGAAGGCCCCGTTCAGCTTCACGGTGACCGCCCCGGCCGCCTGGGACGTGCGGTCCAACGCCGTGCACGAGACCGTGACCGAGGAAGGCGCCGCCCGCACCTGGGAGTTCGCGCCGACCAAGCGGATCTCCACCTACCTCACCGCCGTGGTGGCCGGCCCGTACCACGTCGCCCGCGACCACTACAGCCGCGAACTCGCCGACGGCACCACCCTGGAGATCCCGCTCTCCGCGATGTGCCGCAAGTCGCTCGCCCCGCACTTCGACGCGGAGGAGATCCTCGGCGTCACCAAGCTCGGACTCGACTTCTTCCACGAGGAGTTCGACTTCCCGTACCCCTTCGGCAAGTACGACCAGGCCTTCGTCCCCGAGTACAACATCGGCGCGATGGAGAACCCGGGCTGCGTCACCTTCAAGGAGGAGTTCGTCTTCCGCTCGAAGGTCACCGACGCCGCCTACGAGTCCCGCGCCAACGTCATCCTGCACGAGATGGCGCACATGTGGTTCGGCGACCTGGTCACCCCGCGCTGGTGGGACGACCTGTGGCTGAAGGAGTCCTTCGCCGACTTCATGGGCTCCTACGGCCTGATCGGCGCCCGCACCCGGTACTCCTCCGCCTGGGTCACCTTCGCCAACCAGCGCAAGGCCTGGGCCTACCGGCAGGACCAGTTCCCCACCACCCACCCGATCACCGCCGACATCCGCGACCTCGAGGACGCCAAGCTCAACTTCGACGGCATCACCTACGCCAAGGGCGCCGCCGTCCTCAAGCAGCTGGTCGCGTACGTCGGTTCGGAGGCCTTCTTCGAGGGCGCCCGCCGCTACTTCAAGCGGCACGCCTTCGGCAACACCGAACTGGCCGACCTGCTGGACGTGCTGGAGGAGACCAGCGGGCGCGACCTCAAGAGCTGGGCCGCCGCCTGGCTGCAGACCGCCGGGGTCAACGCGCTCACCCCCCAGGTCACCACCGACGCCGAGGGCCGGATCACCGAACTCGCCGTCCTCCAGGACGGCGATGTGCTTCGCCCGCACCGGATCGCGGTCGGCCTGTACGACCGGGACGCCGACGGCGCCCTGGTGCGCACCGAGCGGATCGAGCTGGACGTCACCGGCGCCCGTACGGTCGTCGCCGAGGCGGTCGGCCGCCCGCGCCCGGCCCTGGTCCTGCTCAACGACGAGGACCTGACCTACTGCAAGATCCGCTTCGACGCCGACTCGCTGGAGACCCTGCGCACCGGCCTCGGCGACATCCGCGACGAGCTGGCCCGCGCGCTCGCCTGGTCCGCCGTCTGGAACCTCACCCGGGACGGCCTGATGCCGGCCCGCGACTACGTCGCCCTGGTGCTGCGCTTCGCCGGCCAGGAGGGCAACATCGGCGTGCTGCAGTCGCTGCACGCCCAGGCCAGGACCGCCGTCGACCTGTACGCCGCCCCCGAGTGGCGCGCCGAGGGCGCCCGGCAGCTCGCCGACGGCTCCCTGCGCGAGCTGCGCGAGGCCGTCCCCGGCAGCGACCACCAGCTGGCCTGGGCCCGCTTCCTGGCCCAGACCGCGGGCGGCGCCGAGCACCTCGGCCTGGTCCGCGGCCTGCTGGCCGGCAGCGCCCGGATCGACGGCCTGGAGGTCGACCAGGAGCTCCGCTGGTCGCTGTGGCTGGCCCTGGCCGCCGCCGGGCAGGCCGCCGACGAGGAACTGGCCGGGGAACTGGCCGCCGACAACACCGCGGGCGGCAAGCGCCAGTACACCCAGTGCCTGGCCGCCCGGCCCACGCCGGAGGCCAAGGCCGCCGCCTGGTCGGCCGTGATCGACTCGGACGAACTGCCGAGCGCCCTGGTCGAGGCCAACACCGCGGGCTTCTCGATCCCCGCCCAGCGCGACCTGACCGTCCTCTACGCGGCACCGTACTTCAAGCTGCTGGAGAAGGTCTGGGCCGAGCGGACCATCGAGATCGCGATGCGGATCGTCGGCGGCTTCTTCCCGATCGCCCAGTGTGACGAACAGACCCTGACCGAGGTCGACGCCTGGCTGTCCGGCCGTCCGCAGGCCGCGCCGGCGCTGCGCCGCCTGGTGCTGGAGCGCCGGGACGACCTGGCCCGCGCGCTGCGGGCGCAGGCCTGCGACCGGGCCTGACCGGCTGAGCGAAGGGGCCCGCCGACTCCGTGTCGGCGGGCCCCTTCGCGTCGATCGCGGCGGCCGTCGGGTACTCGCGGGCGATGCCGAGCGGGCGGCGGAGGTCCTCGGCGTGCACCACAGAGGCCGGACCGCGAAGTGCGGTCCGGCCTCTTCAGTCGCTAGTGCGGGGCTCAGCCGATGAGCGAGCGCAGCACGTACTGCAGGATGCCGCCGTTGCGGTAGTAGTCCGCCTCACCGGGGGTGTCGATGCGGACGACCGCGTCGAACTCCTTGTCACCGGCCTTGACCTTGACGGTCGCGGGGGTGCGGCCCTCGTTGAGCTCGGTCACACCGGTGATGGAGAAGGTCTCCTCGCCGGTCAGGCCGAGGGAGTCGGCGTTCTCGCCCTCCGGGAACTGCAGCGGCAGGACGCCCATGCCGATCAGGTTCGAGCGGTGGATGCGCTCGTACGACTCGGCGATGACGGCCTTGACGCCCAGCAGCGCGGTGCCCTTGGCGGCCCAGTCGCGGGACGAGCCGGAGCCGTACTCCTTGCCGGCCAGGACGACCAGCGGGATGCCGGCGGCCTGGTAGTTCTGCGAGGCGTCGTAGATGAACGACACCGGCGCGTCGGCCTGGGTGAAGTCGCGGGTGTAGCCGCCCTCGGTGCCCGGCGCGATCTGGTTGCGCAGGCGGATGTTGGCGAAGGTGCCGCGGATCATGACCTCGTGGTTGCCACGGCGCGAGCCGTAGGAGTTGAAGTCACGCTTCTCGACACCGTTGGCGGTCAGGTACTGCGCCGCCGGGGTGCCCGGCTTGATGTTGCCGGCCGGGGAGATGTGGTCGGTGGTGACCGAGTCGCCCAGCTTGGCCAGGACGCGGGCGTCGGCGATGTCGGTCACCGGGCTCGGGGTCTTGGCCATGCCCTCGAAGTACGGGGGCTTGCGGACGTAGGTGGACTCGGTGTCCCACTCGAAGGTGTTGCCGGTCGGGACCGGGAGCGACTGCCAGCGGTAGTCGCCGGCGAAGACGTCCTGGTAGCCCTTGTCGAACATGTCCTGGTCGATGGAGCCCGCGACGACCTCGGCGACCTCCTGCTCCGACGGCCAGATGTCGGAGAGGAAGACGTCGTTGCCGTCGGCGTCCTTGCCCAGGGCGTCCTTGGTGATGTCGACGTTCATGTTGCCGGCGAGGGCGTAGGCGACCACCAGCGGCGGGGAGGCCAGGTAGTTCATCTTGACGTCGGGGTTGATCCGGCCCTCGAAGTTGCGGTTGCCGGAGAGCACCGAGACGACCGCGAGGTCGGACGCGTTGACGGCGGCCGAGACCTCCTCGGGCAGCGGGCCCGAGTTGCCGATGCAGGTGACGCAGCCGTAGCCGACCAGGTTGAAGCCCAGCTTCTCCATGTACGGGAGCAGGCCGGCCTTCTCGTAGTAGTCCATGACGACCTTGGAGCCCGGCGCCAGGGTGGTCTTGACCCAGGGCTTGACCTGCAGGCCCTTCTCCACGGCCTTCTTCGCCAGCAGGGCGGCGCCCAGCATGACGGAGGGGTTGGAGGTGTTGGTGCAGGAGGTGATCGAGGCGATCACGACCGCGCCGTTGTCGATCTCGTAGGTCGAGCCGTCGGGGGCGGTGACGGTGGTCGGCTTCGAGGCCGCGGAGGAGTAGGTCGGCAGCGCCTCGGCGAACTTCTGCGCGGCCTCGGCCAGGATCACGCGGTCCTGCGGGCGCTTCGGGCCGGAGATCGACGGGACGACGGTGGAGACGTCCAGCTCCAGGTACTCGGAGTAGACCGGCTCGACCGACGGGTCGTGCCAGAGGCCCTGCTCCTTGGCGTACGCCTCGACCAGGGCGAGCTGCTGCTCGTCACGGCCGGTGAGCTTCAGGTAGCTGATGGTCTCGGCGTCGATCGGGAAGATCGCGCAGGTCGAGCCGAACTCCGGCGACATGTTGCCGATGGTGGCGCGGTTGGCCAGCGGGATGGCGCCGATGCCGTCGCCGTAGAACTCGACGAACTTGCCGACCACACCGTGCTTGCGCAGCATCTCGGTGATGGTGAGCACCAGGTCGGTGGCGGTGGTGCCGGCCGGCAGCTGGCCGGTCAGCTTGAAGCCGACCACGCGCGGGATCAGCATGGAGACCGGCTGGCCGAGCATGGCGGCCTCGGCCTCGATGCCGCCGACGCCCCAGCCCAGCACGCCCAGGCCGTTGACCATGGTGGTGTGCGAGTCGGTGCCGACGCAGGTGTCCGGGTAGGCCTGGCCGCCGCGGACCATGACGGTGCGGGCCAGGTGCTCGATGTTCACCTGGTGGACGATGCCGGTGCCCGGCGGGACGACCTTGAACTCGTCGAAGGCGGTCTGGCCCCAGCGCAGGAACTGGTAGCGCTCCTTGTTGCGACCGTACTCGATCTCGACGTTCTGGGTGAAGGCGTCCTTGGTGCCGAACTTGTCGGCGATGACGGAGTGGTCGATGACCAGCTCGGCCGGGGCCAGCGGGTTGATCTTGGCCGGGTCGCCGCCCAGCTCCTTGACGGCCTCACGCATGGTGGCGAGGTCGACCACGCACGGCACGCCGGTGAAGTCCTGCATGATCACGCGGGCCGGGGTGAACTGGATCTCCTGGCTCGGCTGGGCCGTGGCGTCCCAGTTGCCGAGGGCGCGGATGTGGTCGGCGGTGATGTTCGCGCCGTCCTCCGTGCGGAGCAGGTTCTCCAGCAGCACCTTGAGGCTGTAGGGCAGCCGCTCGGAACCCTCGACGGCGGAGAGCTTGAAGATCTCGTACGACTCGTCGCCCACCTGCAGCGAGCTGCGGGCGTCGAAGCTGTTCGCGGACACGACTGACTCCTTCTGGGTGCTTCGTGCTATATCCGGCCGTCACGCGGTGGTAAGGTCAGCCTTACTTAGGTCGACCTTGCCGCATCGCGGCGAGCGTCTCTCGGCAAGTATCTTGATGTCGAGATATATCGTAAGGGGCAGTTATCTCGATGTCGAGATAAACCATAGTGCATGCCGCCGCCACCACCACCGCAGGCATGACCGGCGCGCGACGGCGCAGGTCACCGGCCGTCCGGGCCGCGGCGCTTGCGCTCCAGCCGGATCAGCCAGACCGCTCCCGCCACGATGGCGGCGGCCAGCAACAGCACCACCACCAGCTCACCACCGGAGCCGCCGGTCGGCGAGGGGGCGATGTCCGCCAGCAGAGTCGTCGCGCTCATTCGTTCTCCTCCGTTCGTGCCCGGTTCACGCCCAGGCCCAGGACCAACATCAACAGCACCGGGAACTCCAGATAGGCGTGGTAACTGGCCAGCGCCGCGTACACTGAGCGGCCCCGGGCGTAATCCGCGGTGAACAACAGGGCCAGCAGCGCGCCCGCACCCGCCCCCAGCGCCCAGGCCCGCGCCCCGCGCAGGGCCGGCACCCGGGCGTCGAAGCGCTCCGCCGCCTCCGGCGCGTACCTCGGCAGGAACCAGACCCAGACCACGTAGTGCATCGTCTGCAGGAAGGCGAACACCGCCAGGAACCGCAAGCCGCTCTCCGGGGTCAGCCAGGCCGGCGGGGTGTACGCGGCGGCCAGCCTGTCCGTCCAGCCGCCGGGGCGCTGGGACAGCAGGCCGTCCGCCAGCCCGCTCAGCAGCAGCGCCGGGACCAGCAGCACCCAGCCGAACTGCAGCGCCAGGAACGCCGCGCGCCCCCGCGCCAGCCGACGCGACCACTCCGCCAGGAACAGCAGCGGCACCACGTTGTGCAGATGCGCCAGCACCACGAAGTGGTACGCCGGGAAGGCCAACGAGGCGGCCCCCGCGCCCGCCAGGCCGACGGCGCTCGCCGCCAGCAGCCGCGGACGGCCGCGCAGCCCGTACCGACAGGCCGCCGTCAGCAGGCCGTAGGCGAGCAGGATCTCCGCCGACTGGGACAGCCGGGACGGCGGCAGCAGACGGCACAGCACGATCCCGGTCACCAACGCCAACAGCAGCCGCAGCAGCGGGCCGGCCAGCACCGCGGCGAAGCGGCCGGCCACGTAACGCAGCTCCAGCACGTTGTGCAGCAGACCGAAGGCCGCCAGGCCCAGCACCGCCAGGCCGGTCGGCGCGCGCAGGGCCAGCGCCAGCGCCAGGACGGCCGCCAGCGCGAAGCCCGCGAACGGCGCCGCACCCAGCCGCGCCGCCGGACCGGGCGCGGGCCATGGGCCGACCGCCGCTGCCGCCCGGGCCCCCGCGGCCTGGACGCCCGCGGTCTGAATCCCCGCGGCCTGGACGCCTGCCGCCCGGACCCCCGCGGCCTGGATCCCCCTGATCGCCATGCCCACCCCTCCCATGGCACGATCCCCGCCGTGCGCTACCCGGTGGCCCTCGCCCTCACCCTGCTGACCGAGACGCCCGTCTACACCGCCGCCCTCACCTGGGTCGGGCGCGTACGCCCGCGGCGGGCGGCCGCGGCCGGCGTGCTGGTCAACCTGATGACGCATCCACTGCTCTGGTGGACCCTCCGGCACTGGACCGACGGGCCCGCCGCAGCGTACTGGACCGGCTTCGCGCTCAGCGAGACGTCCGTCGTCGTGGTCGAGGCCCTGCTGCTCTGCCCGATCACCGGACTGCGCCCGCGCGACCCGCTGCCCTGGATCGCCTCGGGCACCGCCAACGCCGTCTCATTGCTGGCCGGATTGCTGCTCGGCGGCTGACCCGCCGAATTCCACCGCGCGAGCCGTAACGCGCTCGCCGGGCTCGGGCGTCCAGTCGGACACAGGGGGCGGAGACGCCCGACACGCGGGGTACGAGGGGTCAGCGGTGATCGGGAAGAAACGACGGGCCGAGGAGAGCGCGGAGTTCGAGGCGTTCGCACACAGCCGCGGGCAGCGGCTCTTCCGCACCGCGCTGCTGCTGTGCGGCGACTGGCACCTGGCCGAGGACCTCACCCAGGTGACGCTCGCCAAGCTCTACGCCTCCTGGTCGAAGGTCCGCCGTGCCGAGAACCAGGACGCGTACACCCGCAGCACGCTGGTGCGCAGCTACCTCTCCCACCGCCGGCTGCGCCGCACCGGCGAACGGCCCGCCCTCGGCGCACTGCCCGAGGGCGTCGCCCCCGGCGACGACCCGGCCCTGCGGGTCACCCTGCTCACCGCGCTCGCCGAACTGACGCCCCGCGACCGGGCGGTGCTCGTCCTGCGCTACTGGGAGGACCGCAGCGTCGCCGAGACCGCCGCCGAACTCGGCCTCAACCCGGGCGCGGTGCGCGCCCAGTCGCTACGCGCCCTCGGCCGGCTGCGGACCGTCCTCGGCCCGGACGCCGCCGAGCACCTCGCCCGCTCCTAGGCCCCGAAACCTCTCGCCGGAAGGGAAACCCGACCCATGAACGAACCGGACACGGACGGCCGGAAGCTGTCCGCCGCCTTCGAACGGACGATGGACGGCATCGGCCCCGAGCTCGGCCCGCTCGTCGCCGCCAGTGCCCGGCAGGGCCGCTCGATCCGCCGCCGGCGCCGGCTGACCGTCACCGGCGCCGTGACGGCCGTGGTCGCGCTGGCCATCGGCGGCACCGTCGCACTGCGGCCGGACCGGGGCACCGGCCCGGCCGTGACCGGCGCGGCCACCGCCTCCCCGACCGTCACCACCTCGCCCACGCCCACGCCCTCGCCGACCCCGAGCCGGCGCTTCCCGCAGCCGCTCCAGCGGTCGGAGGACACCGTCGAGCCGCCGCTGCCGGGCAGCGGCCACAACGCCGGCAAGGTCGTCCTGACCGGCCGTACCGCGCTGTCCGTCCTCACCAAGGCACTGCCCCCGGCCGGGCGGACCTCCGGCTACTCCGGCCACTCCGCGCTGGTGAAGGCGAACGCCGAGGACCCCGGGAGCGTGCTGACCATGGCCGGCATGCTCTACGACGACGGCGCCGGCCCGGCCGACGTCCGGATCATGATCGAGGGGGGTCTCGGGAACCTCCTCAAGAACCACTCCCACCCCTCCGTCGAGGACCTGATGAGCTGCGCGGTCATCAACAGGGGCGACCAGTTCCGCTACTGCTCCGACAGCGTGCTCCCGGACGGCAGCCGCCTGCTGCTCACCGAACGGACAGTGGGCGACGTCCTCTCGCGCGAGGCCAGCCTGCTGCGCCCCGACCAGGCCAGGGTGACGGTCAACGTGATCAACACCGCGGAGGTCGCCGAGCACGCCAAGGTCCAGGTGGTCCGCGACGGGCTGCCGCTCAGCCTCGACCAGTTGAAGGCCGCCGCGATGTCCGCCGGCCTGCAGGAGTGGATCACCCCCGAACAGGCGAAGGAGGCCGAACAGACGATCCGTCCGTTCCGCGACGACACTCCGGGGCGAACCCCGCTGCACTCCTCCGCTACCCCGGAGCCCGGTTCCACCGGGTGAGAGCCGTCCCGGTACGGTGGCCCGGGAGTTGACGTGCTGGAACGGGCAGGGACCGACTGATGATCGTGGTGGACGCATCCGCGCTGGTGCTGGCGCTCGCCGACCAGGGCCCGCGCGGGGTCCGGGCCCGGGAGGAACTCGCCTCCGGCGGCGAGTGGCTGGCGCCCGAGCACATCGTCATCGAGGTGATGCAGTCGCTGCGCGGGCTCTACCTGGCCAAGGAGCTGACCGCCGAGCGGGTCGCCGAACTCACCGGAGAGCTCGCGACGGTGACGATCCGCAAGATCGAGGTGGCGCCGCTGCTCGGCCGGATCTGGGAGCTCAAGGACAACCTCACCCCCGACGACGCCGCGTACGTCGCGGTCGCCGAGCAGTACGGGGCGCCGCTGGTCACCGCCGACCTGCGGCTGATGCGGGCCAGCGGGCCGCGCTGCGAGATCCGGGGGATCCGGCGCGAGGCGGACTGAGGGCGTCCTCGGCGCAGTGTCCTTCCCGGTGCGGCGGCGTTAGCAGGGCGACCGTCGCCCCGCCCGTGGAAGGCCCGTCCCGATGCCCGCTCCGCTCGCCGCCGCCCTGCTGCCGCTGGCCCTGCTCGCCCCCGCCGCCTCGCCGGTCTCCGTCCTGGACGCGCACTTCGACCCGGCGACCGCCTTCGTCCCGCCGGCCGCGATCAGCTACGCGGACGACCTGGTGCCGTACGGCTCGCACGCCCGGGTGGTCACCGACCGCTCGGTGCCCGGACGGACGGTGGTCACCCTGACGGTGGCCGGGCTCGCCCCCGACCACGAGTTCCCGGTGCACCTGCACACCGGCAGCTGCGGGGCCGACCCGGCCGCCTCCGGGCCGCACTACCAGGCCGTGGTCGACCCGGTGCAGCCGTCGGCCGACCCGGCCTACGCCAACGACCGCAACGAGCTGCGGCTGGCGCTGCGCACCGACGACCGGGGCGGGGGCACCGCCACGGCCGCGGTGGACTGGCAGCCGCGGCCGGGCGAGGCTCGCTCACTGGTGCTCCACGCGGGCACCCCGGCCGGGTCGCACGCGGCGGGCGACCGGGTGGCCTGCGTCAAGCTGGAGAAGTAACCGGAGACGGGGACGGCGAGGCGGTCGGCGTGGAAGCGGGAGAGGTGTCCGGCGAAGGGACCGGCCCGCTCAGGAGCCCAGGGTCGCGACCAGGACCGCCTTGATGGTGTGCAGGCGGTTCTCGGCCTGGTCGAACACGATGGAGTGCGCCGACTCGAACAGCTCGTCGGTGCACTCCAGCTCGGTCATGCCGGTCGCCTCGTACATCTGCCGTCCGACCACGGTGCCGAGGTCGTGGAACGCGGGCAGGCAGTGCAGGAACTTCACGTTCGGGTTGCCGGTGGCCCGGACGGTGTCCATGGACACCTGGTACGGCTTGAGCATCTCGATCCGCTCGGCCCAGACCTCCTTGGGCTCACCCATCGAGACCCAGACGTCGGTGTAGAGGAAGTCGGCGCCGGCCACGCCCTCGGCCACGTCCTCGGTCAGGGTGATCCGGGCGCCGGTCTCCTCGGCCAACTGCTGCGCGGCCTTCTGCACGTCCTCGGTCGGCCAGAGGGCGCGCGGGGCGACGATCCGGATGTCCATGCCGAGCAGGGCGCCGGTGACCAGCAGTGAGTTGCCCATGTTGGAGCGGGCGTCGCCCAGGTAGGCGAGAGCGACCTCGGTGAGCGGCTTGGCGGTGTGCTCGGTGACGGTGAGCACGTCGGCCAGCATCTGGGTGGGGTGCCACTCGTCGGTCAGGCCGTTCCAGACCGGGACGCCGGCGTACTCGGCCAGCTCCTCGACGATCTCCTGGCCGTGGCCGCGGTACTCGATGCCGTCGAACATCCGGCCCAGCACCCGGGCGGTGTCCTTCACCGACTCCTTGTGGCCGATCTGCGAGCCGGCCGGGTCCAGGTAGGTGGTGGTGGCGCCCTGGTCGTGGGCGGCGACCTCGAAGGCGCAGCGGGTGCGGGTGGAGGTCTTCTCGAAGATCAGCGCGATGTTCTTGCCGCGCAGCCGGGGCTGCTCGGTACCCGCATACTTGGCCGTCTTGAGCCCGGCGGCGAGGTCCACCAGGAAGCGGAACTCCTGGGGCGTGAAGTCGAGCTCCTTGAGGAAGTGCCTGTTCCGGAGGTTGAAGGCCATACCGGGCTCCTGGGGTGACGGGACTACGAGGAAGGCGGCAAGTGTATACGACAGATGGAATTTCTATACAGAACGCCGATGAGTGACGGGGAAGTCCCGGGCGGGACTCCCCCGTCATCGTTCCGGCCGGCGGCCTCTCCTACAGGCGCGGGTCGACCGGCTCGGACTCCAGCGCGAGCACCGCGAACACCGGCTCGTGCACCCGCCACAGCGGCTCGCCGGCCGCCAGCCGGTCCAGCGCCTCCAGGCCCAGCGCGTACTCACGCAGCGCCAGCGAGCGCTTGTGTCCCAGCGAGCGCCGGCTCAGCCGGTCCAGGTGCTCGGTGTAGTCCGGGCCGTAGATGATCCGCAGGTACTCGCGACCGCGGACCTTCACGCCCGGCTGCACCAGACCGCCCGGACGGCCCTCACCACGCACCGTCCGCACCACCGAGGCCAGCGGCTTGACCACCATGCCTTCGCCGCCGGCGCCGGTCAGCTCCTCCCACCAGGCGGTGGCGGCGGCCATCGAGGCCTCGTCCTCGGTGTCCACCAGGACGCGGCCGGTGCGGTGCAGCATCGGCTCCTTCCGGGCGGTGTCGCCGGCGTCGGTGTTGTCGGCGCCTGTGTTGCCGGCGCCTGTGTTGTCGGCATCGGTGTCGTCGGCATCGGCGTCCACCAGGCGGTCGATCCAGGCCAGGTGCTCGTCGTGCGGGCGCACCGCGAGGTTCGCCCCCTCGGCGGCCAGCAGCTGGAACGGCGCGAGCCGGATGCCCGACAGGCCCTCGGTCGGCCAGCAGTAGCGCCGGTACGCCTCGGTGAACGCCGACGCGTCGGCGGCCCGCCGGCGCTGGCGCTCGGTCAGCTCCGTGAGGTCCAGCCCGCGCCCGGCCGCCCGCTCCAGCGCGGACAGCACCTCGGGCAGCGCAGCGCCCGCCGCCGCACCGACCGCCGCGTACTGACGACGCAACAGCTCCACAGCCTTCAGCGACCAGGGCATCAGCTCGGCGTCCAGCAGCAGCCAGCCGGAGTCCAACTCCTCGAACAGACCGGCGCGTTCGGCGGCATCACGGACCCGCCCGAGCACGGCGGCGGTCAGCTCCCCGTCGTTGAGGAAGGCCCGACCGGTCCTGGTCCAGATCGCGCCCGGACCGGCCACACCGAAGCGCTGCTCCAGCGCCTCGTCGTCCCGGGCGACCAGCAGCACCGCGCGCGAGCCCATGTGCTTCTCCTCGCACACCAGGTGCCGGACGCCGTCCGCGCGGTAGGCGAAGAAGGCCTCCTCCGGGTGCTCCAGATAGCCCTCCCGACGGGAGGTCGGGCTCGGCGCCATGGTCGGCGGCAGATAGGTGAGCAGCCTGGGGTCCAGCGCGAAGCGGCTCATCACCTCCAGCGCCGCCGCCGCGTTCTCCTCCCGGACGGCGACCCGCCCGTGCAGACCGGTCTCCACGATCCGGCGGCCGGACACGTCGGCGAGGTCCAGCGGGCGGCCCTCACGGGCGCCCGGCGCGTCGGTGAGCAGCGGACGCACCGGCGCGTACCACTCCCGCTCGGCCTCTACGCTCACCAGCTCGCGCTCGGGGTAGCGCAGCGCGGTCAGGCTGCCGCCGAAGACGCAACCGGTGTCCAGGCAGATGGTGTTGTTGACGAAGCTCGCGCTCGGCACCGGGGTGTGGCCGTAGACCACCAGCGCCCGGCCCCGGTACTCCTCCGCCCAGGGGTAGCGCACCGGCAGACCGTACTCGTCGGTCTCACCGGTGGTCTCCCCGTACAGGGCGTGCGAGCGGACCCGGCCGGAGTTGCGGCCGTGGTACTTCTCCGGCAGACCGGCGTGGCAGACCACCAGGGCGCCGCCGTCCAGCATGTAGTGGCTGACCAGGCCGCGCATGAAGGCGCGCACCTCGGCCTTGAACTCCTCGCTCTCACCGGCCAGCTGATCCAGCGACTCCTGGAGGCCGTACGCGAGGGTCACCTTCTTGCCGTCCATCGCCCGGCCGAGCTTGTTCTCGTGGTTCCCGGGCACGCAGATCGCGTGCCCGGCCGCCACCATGCCCATCACCAGGCGCAGCACGCCCGGGGTGTCGGGGCCGCGGTCGACCAGGTCGCCGACGAAGACCGCGGTGCGACCCGCGGGGTGGACGGCGTCCACCGGGCGGCCCTCGGCGTCCCGGGCGAGGGTGTAGCCGAGACGGGTGAGCAGGGTCTCCAGTTCGGAGCGGCAGCCGTGGACGTCGCCGACGATGTCGAACGGGCCGGTGAGGTGGCGCAGGTCGTTGTAGCGCTTCTCCAACTCGATCTCCGCGGCCGCCACCTCGGCCTCGCCGCGCAGGATGTGCACCTTGCGGAAGCCCTCGCGCTCCAGGCCGCGCAGTGAGCGGCGCAGCTCGCGGTGCTGGCGCGGGACGACGTGGGCGGGCAGCTGGCGGTCCGGGCGGGAGCGGTTGCGCTCGGCGCACACGCCGGGCGGGACGTCCAGCACGATCGCGATCGGCAGCACGTCGTGCTCGCGGGCGATCCTGATCAGCTGCCTACGGGTCTCGGGCTGGACGTTGGTGGCGTCCACGACGGTGAGGCGGCCGGCCGCGAGGCGCTTGCCGACGATGTAGTGCAGGACGTCGAAGGCCTCGGCGGAGGCCGACTGGTCGTTCTCGTCGTCGGCGACCAGGCCGCGGCAGAAGTCGGAGGAGACCACCTGGGTGGGCAGGAAGTGGCGGCGGGCGAAGCTGGACTTGCCCGCGCCGCTGGTGCCGATCAGGACGACCAGGGAGACGTCGGTGACGGGGAGGCGGCGGGGGGTAGTGCTCGCGGTTTCGTCGTCGGTCATCGGAGTTCGCCTCCCTCGGGCGTGGCGGTGGTGATCACGCTGGCAGTGGTGGTCGCGGCGCTGGCGGTGGTGGTCACGGCGCTCCGGTCGGGGCCGGATCCGGCGCGGAACAGGGCGAGCTGGGTCGGGGCGCCGACCTCCTCGTCCTCGGGGCCGACCGGGCGCAGCTCGACCGTGTAGCCGTACGCGGCCGCGACCTTCTCGGCCCAGGCGCGGAACTCGGCGCGGGACCACTCGAAGCGGTGGTCTGCGTGCCGAACACTGCCCGCCGGGAGGCTCTCCCAGCGGACGTTGTACTCCACGTTGGGCGTGGTGACCACGACGGCCTTCGGACGGGCGGCACCGAACACCGAGTACTCCAGGGCGGGCAGCCGCGGCAGGTCCAGGTGCTCGATCACCTCGCACAGCACCGCCGCGTCGTAGCCCTTCAGCCGGGCGTCGGTGTACGTCAGCGCGCCCTGCGCCAGCGTCACCCGGGCCGCCTGCCGCTCGGGCAGACGCTCCAGGCGCAGCTTGCGGCTCGCCGCCTGCAGCGCCCGCGCGGACACGTCCACACCGAGGATGTCGGTGAACCGGGCGTCCTTCAGCAGCTCGCCGATCAGCTCGCCCTGGCCGCAGCCGAGGTCGGCGACCCGGGCCGCGCCGGTCTCGTGGAGGGCGGTGAGGATCGCTGTGCGGCGCTGCTCGGCGAGCGAGGGCCTGCGGGACTGCTCGGACTGCTGCTGCTCGCTCTTCCCGGTGTGCCCGATGTGTCCGGTGTTCTCAGTGGTCTCGGCTATCTCGGCGGTCCCGGCGGTCCCGTCGGTCCCGGTGAAGTCGGCGCTCTCCTCCTCCGGCCGGTCGTCGACCGCGTTGTCGATCTCCTCGACCTCGCGGTCGTCCGCTTCGGCCAACCGGGCCAGTTCCAGGCGCTCCATCGCGGCCCGGGTCAGCGACCAGCGCCGGGACAGGTAGCGGCGGGCGATCAGGGCGCGCTCCGGGTGGGCGGCCAGCCAGCCTTCGCCGGCGGCGAGCAGCTTGTCCACCTCGTCCGGGGCGACCCAGTAGTGCTTGGCCCCGTCCAGCACCGGCAGCAGTACGTACAGCTGCTGGAGCGCGTCGGCGAGTCGTACGGACTCCGCGGCGAGCGCGATCCGTACGTAGCGGGACTCGCCCCACTCCGGGAAGGCCTCGTCCAGCGGGATCGCCGTCGCCTCGACCCGCCAGCCCAGCGGTTCGAACAGCCGGGCCACCATCGCCGGGCCGCCGCCCTCGCCCGCGCCGCTCGCGGGCACGGCGGGCAGCTCGATCCGCAGCGGGCGGGCCTGCCCCGGCAGTTCGGGGCGGGCCGGGCAGTCGCCCTTCATCGCGGACCGGAACACCGTCCGCAGCGCCACCGCGAGCAGCGAGGACGCGGCGTACGGGCGGTCGTTGACGTACTGGGCGAGCGCGAAGTCGGGCGAGCCGCCGCGCCCCCTGCCGTTGCCCCGGCCCTTGCGGACCAGCGCGATGGGGTCGATGTCCAGCAGCAGCGCCGCCGTGCAGACCTCGTCCGCTGCCTCGGGGTAGAAGACGTGGGCCTCGCCGTGCGACGTCGTGAACCGCTGGACCTTGCCGGGATGCTTGTGCAGCAGGAACCCGAGATCCGTGGCCGGGTTCTCGGCGCTGCCGATGGTGGAAATCGACATGAACACCCGGCTGAGTATTGCCCAGCGCGGAGCCTCCGAGCACCGGGTTTTCCCGCCGCTCGCCCCACCGACCTGCGGGTCCGCAGGGCGCGTCCGGACGGTGGGCGTGTTCGGCACCTCGGCCCCGCATTGGTTAACGTGCACGGTGTGACTGCTGAATCCACCTCCCTCCCGAACGGCGCCGTGGCCACCGGTCTGGCCACCATCGCCGCCGACGGCACCGTCCTCGACACCTGGTTCCCCGCCCCCGTGCTGGCCGCCGAGCCCGGCCCGGCCGGCACCGTCCCCCTGACCGCCGAGCAGGCCGAGGCCGAGCTCGGCGCCGGTGCCGCCGACGCCCTGCGCGCCGACGCCCGCCGGGGCGTCGAGGTGGTCGCCGTGCGCACCACCATCGCCTCGCTGGACGAGAAGCCGCTCGACACCCACGACGTGTACCTGCGCCTGCACCTGCTCAGCCACCGCCTGGTCAAGCCGCACGGCCAGAACCTGGACGGCATCTTCGGCCTGCTCGCCAACGTCGCGTGGACCAGCATCGGCCCCGTCCCGGTGGACAAGGTCGAGCAGGCCCGCCTCGCCGTCCGCGCCCAGGGCGGCCAACTGGCCGTCTACGGGATCGACAAGTTCCCGCGGATGACCGACTACGTCGCCCCGACCGGTGTGCGCATCGCCCACGCCGACCGCGTCCGGCTCGGCGCCCACCTGGCGCCCGGCACCACCGTGATGCACGAGGGCTTCGTCAACTTCAACGCCGGCACCCTCGGCACCTCGATGGTCGAGGGCCGGATCAGCGCGGGCGTCGTGGTCGGCGACCACAGCGACATCGGCGGCGGCGCCTCGATCATGGGCACCCTGTCCGGCGGCGGCAAGCAGGTCGTCTCGGTCGGCGAGCGCTGCCTGCTCGGCGCCAACGCGGGCATCGGCATCTCGCTCGGCAGCGACTGCGTGGTCGAGGCCGGCCTGTACGTCACCGCCGGCACCCGGGTCACCACCCCGGACGGCACGGTGGCCAAGGCCGTCGAGCTGTCCGGCCAGGACAACCTGCTGTTCCGCCGCAACTCGCAGACCGGCGCGGTCGAGGTCATCGCCCGCTCCGGCTCCTGGGGCGGTCTGAACGCGGACCTGCACGCCCACAACTGACCTTCGGGCAGCGGTCCCCGGGGTCCGGCGCTGGATGCGCCGGGCCCCTTCGGCATTCTCCGAGCGGTTCTCCGAGCGGTTCTGCGGGCGTTCCTCGGGCGTTCTGCGACGCGGCAGCCGCCCACGACGCCCCTACGGCCGGCGGTGGCGCCCCGGCGCCCGGCGCTGCTGCGGCGCCGAGTAGGGCGGCCGCCGCAGCCCGTCGCCCTCGATCCCGTGCAGGATCCGCTGGGCGGCGGCGTAGTCCTCGGCCACCGTCTCCGCCAGCCACTGGTAGCCGTCCCACCGCACGATCAGCCGCGGCTCACCCGGCGCCACATGAGCGCCCCGCTGCTGCTCCTGCGTGAGCCGTACGGCCCTCAACTGCCCGGCCGGCCTCAGTCGTTGCTCCCGCCTCGCGGCCCACGACGCCAGCGGTTCGTCCTCGTCCATCGCCCCAGTCTGGCCTCCTCACCCCGTTGATCGGCACCCTCGTCACCCGACCGGGGGACGCACCGGCCCCGCCGCCCGAGCCTCCCGGCCCCGCTCGCTCCCTACCGCGCCATCAGCGGCTCCTCAGGACGGCGAGCTGCCGGGTCGCCCTGGTCATCGCGACATAGCGGTCGACCGCTCCCTCGACGCCCTCGCCGAACGCCTCCGGATCGACCAGGACAACCAGGTCGAATTCGAGCCCCTTGGCCAGCTCCGGGGTGAGCGAGCGGACCCGCGGCCGCTCCTCGAAGCCCGGGGCGCCGATGACGCAGGCAACCCCTTCGGCGTGCTCGGCGAGCCAGGTGTCGAGCACCGCCTCCAGCTCCGCCACCGCACCGTGCCGGACCGGGATGCCGCTGCTGCGCACCGAGGTCGGCACGTTGGCGTCCGGCAGGGCCGCCCGGATGGCCGGCTCGGCCTCCGCCATGACCTCCTCCGGGGTGCGGTAGTTGATGCTCAGCGAGGCCATGACGGTGCGGTCGAGCCCGACCCGCTCTAGGCGCTCCTGCCAGGACTCGGTGAAGCCGTGCCTGGCCTGGGCGCGGTCCCCGACGATGGTGAAGCTCCGGGACGGGCAGCGCAGCAGCAGCATCTGCCACTCCGCGTCGGTGAGTTCCTGGGCCTCGTCCACGACGATGTGCGCGAACGGACCGGCCAGCGGCTCCGCGTCGGCGACGGGCAGCGCGGCCTCGTCGATCAGGGTGTCCTGGAGGTCCCGGCCGCGCAGCATCGTCACCACGCCCTCGCCGTCGTCGTCCGCCTGGAGCAGGTCGCCGATCACGTCGGCCATCCGCTCGCGCTCGGCGGCCACCGAGGCCTGGTGACGGCGTCGGCGCAGGGTGGCCTCGCGGTCCCCGAGCCGCTGCCGGGCCGCGTCCAGGAGCGGCAGGTCGGCGACCGTCCAGGCCTGCGGGGCGTGCTTGCGCTGGAGTTTGCGGACCTCCTCGGGGGCGAGGTGGGGCGCGCACATCCGCAGGTAGGCGGGCACCGACCAGAGGTCGCCGACCAGGTCGGTCGCGTCGAGCAGCGGCCAGGCGCGGTTGAGGGTCTCGACCAGCTCCCGGTCCTGCCGCAGCGAGCGCCGGAACAGCTCGGGTGAGACCTCCTCGTCGTCCTGACCCAGCTTGTCCATCAGGATCGTGACCAGCTCGTCCCAGATCTGCTCGCGCGCCTCGTTGTGCGGGGTGCCCGGGTCCGGGGCGTCGAAGGCCTCGACCCAGTCCTCGGCGCTCAGCCAGAGGTCGGACCAGTGGGTGGTGACCGCCATCCCCTCGGTGGGCGGCTCCTCGTAGAACCGGACGGCCTTCTCGATCGCCTTCACCATGTCGACGGAGGACTTCAGCCGGGCCACCTCCGGGTCGGCCTCCTCCACTGCGCCCGCGCCCTCGGGGAGGAGGTCCCGCACGGTGCAGGTGCGCACGCCCTCCTCGCCAAGGCTGGGCAGGACGTCGGCGACGTAGGCCAGGTAGGGCTGGTGCGGGCCGACGAACAGCACGCCGCCGCGCCGGTGGCCGAGGCGGGGGTCGGAGTACAGCAGGTAGGCGGAGCGGTGCAGGGCGACCACGGTCTTGCCGGTACCGGGACCGCCGTCGACCACGAGGGCGCCGCGCGAGCCGGCCCGGATGATGGCGTCCTGGTCGGCCTGGATGGTACCGAGCACGTCCCGCATCCGGGCCGAGCGGTTGCCACCCAGGCTGGCGACGAAGGCGGACTGGTCGTCCAGCGCGGCGTGCCCCTCCAGGCCCTCGGCGGTGAACACCTCGTCCCAGTAGTCGGCGATCCGGCCGCGGGTCCAGCGGTACCTGCGGCGGCTGACCAGGCCCATCGGGTCGCCGTGGGTGGCCGCGAAGAACGGCTCGGCCGCGGGAGAGCGCCAGTCGACCAGCAGCCGACGGCCCTCGCTGTCGGTGAGCCCGAGCCGGCCGATGTACACCGGCTCCTCGTCGCCGGCGGCGACGATCCGCCCGAGGCACAGGTCCAGGCCGTAGCGGCGCAGCGCGCGCAGCCGGCCGCTCAGCCGGTGGACCTCGATGTCCCGGTCCATCGCCGCCTGCCCGGCGCCGCCCGGTGCCCGGCGTACCACGTCGAGCTGGTCGGACAGTTCGGCGATCGCCTGCTCCAGGCTCTCCGCGATGTCCGCGAAGTGCCGCTCGTCGCCCGCGATCAGCGCCGGGTCGGCCTTGGCGGAAAGGCGCTCGGGAAGGTCGAAAGCACTGGTGGTCAGGGGGTTCATGGCATCAGCTCCGATCTGAGGCCAGCGATTCTGCGCCATCACCGGGGCCTTGCCGCAAGACCCCCGGTGCGCTATACGTTGAGAGTGGCGAAGGGTGGGTTCTCCCCCTTTCCCTTCCTCTCCTTTCTTCCTTCCGCTCCTTTCGCAGGTGCCTCCGCCGTCCCCCGCACTCCTCTCGCCGACCCGGCCCCTAGCCGAGGCCGCACCGCGGCGGCAACCCCGGGTCACCCGGGAGGCTTACCGCGTAGCGGAGTTGGACCGCATCGGGTGGTCAGCGGTGACCGGCCGCCGGAACGGTTCGTTGGTCGCTGCGGCACACCGCACCACCGATCCGAAGAGGTCCCGCCATGTCCGAACCCTCTGCCACGCCGCAGCTCCCGAGCAGCCCGAGGGGCTCGGCCACCGGCGCCGCGGCCGGGCCCGCGACCCCCAAGAGCCTGCTGGAGCAGATGCAGGAACTGCTCGCCTCGGTGACCGCGGACCTCGCGGAGCTGCAGTCCGGCACCCGGGGCGCCGCCCCGGCCGCCACCGACCCGGCCGCCACCGAGGCCTCCGAAGCCTCGGCCGCGCCGGGCACCCGGTAGTCCGGCGCCCGCTCCTGCGCCGTCGGCCCGTCAGCGCCCGGCGGGCCGAGCCGGACCACCAGTAACGGCGCGCCCCGACCGGCCCGTTCGGGCTCCGCCCCGCCGAGTGCCGTGGGCTCCGCTCCCCCGCCCCCACCCACCGCCCCGCGCAGCCGCACGGCCACGTCCTTGCACTCCGACACCGCGTCCACGCCGTCGATGCACGTCCAGTAGAGGCTTTCGGTCTCGGCCCCGCAGGCGAGCACCACCAGCGTCTCCCCGACCTCCCGCAGCAGCTCGTCCAGCGCCTCCAACGCCGGTTCCGGCTCGCCGAGTTCGGTGAGCCGCCCGGCCCGGCCGCCGCTCACCGGGGAGGCCTTGGCGACGGACCGGTCCAGGCAGACCGCCGCGTGCGCCCCCGCCGCGGAGAGCTGCTGGCCGAGCCCGCTCAGCTCCTCGTCCTCCGACTCCGCCAACCGGGCGCCCACCGCCTCGGTGAGCAGCGCGGCCTGCCGCGCCTCGGCCAGCACGTCCGGTACGTGCCTGGCCTCGGTCAGCGCGTACCGGGCCGTCTTGATCAGTCGCAGCGCCTCCATGGACCCCGCTCCTTCCGCTCGCTGTCGCCGTCGCCCCCGACCGCCGCCGGGGCGGTCGAGTGGTCACGGCGAAAGCGTGCGGGGAAGCGGGCCGATCCGCATCCACCGATTCCGAAGCTGTGGAAAACCCGGGGGGTGTGGATAACTTCCATCCCTCACAAGGGTGATCAGCCCACGTCAGGATTGACGTCGGCCGCCCCTCCCGGCATCGGGAAGCGGTGCTCGTTGCGCTCGATCTTGGCCGCGAGCGCCTCCAGCGGATCCACCCCGACCGCCGTGCAGAACTGCACCAGGTACGCGAGCACGTCCGCGACCTCGTCACGCACCCGGTGGGCCCGCTCCGGGTCGGACATCACCACGGCCGCCTGCTCGGGGGTGAGCCACTGGAAGATCTCCAGCAGCTCCCCCGCCTCCACGCTCAGCGCCGCCGCCAGGTTCTTCGGCGTGTGGTACGGCTCCCAGCTCCGCGCGGCCGCGAAGTCCACCAGCCGCCGACGCAGAACCTCCAGCGTCAGCTCCCCGGCCCCCGCCCCCGCCGACGCCGCACGCCCCGCCGACCCCGCACGCCCGGCCGACCCCCCGGGCCCGCCCGGCTGCCCCGACCTCGTCACTCGCTCGTTCACGCCTCCAGGTCTACCGCATCCGCGTCCCCCAGCACCGCCGGAGCACCCCCGTCCCCACGCGCACACTGCACCGGCACCCGCGCCGCCTCCGGCCGCAGCACCGTGAACCCCGACCCCGGATCGCGCCGGCACTCCACCAGCGCCGCCTCCCCCGACCGCTCCCCGCCCGCCCCGAGCGCCTCCCGCGCCGCCGCCGGATCCTGCAGCGCGGCCACCACCCGCAGCTGGTTGCGCCCCGCCATGTCCCGCGCCAGCCGCAGCAGCGAGGCGGTCTGCTCGGTGGCGAGCCCGGCCCCGAGGTCCTCCGCGAGCACGGTGAGCTGCCGGTGCGCCCAGGGAACCTCGGCGGCCACGTCGAGGTCGAGCACCCCGGCCCCGGTGAGCAGCACCGCCGCGAAGGCGAGGAGACGCAGCATGCCGTCGGAGGCCTGGTCGGCCCCGGTGCGACCGAGCACGCCCTCGTCGAAGACGGCGAGCACCCGCCGCACGCCCCCGCTCTCGCGCTCCGCGAGGGTGAGCCCGAGCAGCGGGTGCGGCGCGGCGGCCTGGACGGCCCGCAGCAGCCGCCCGTACCGGCGCGGGCACTCGTTGTTCAGCCGGTTGATCACGGCCGAGATGTTGGCCGCGTTGCTGCGCAGTCGGGCCTGCGGATCGGCCTTGGCCCAGCCGCGCATCAGGGCCGGGACGGGGTGCAGCGGGAAGACCTCGCGCAGCGCGGTGAGCAGGTCCTCGACGGCGGCCAGGACCAGCCGTTCGCCGGTGGAGGAGCCGGCCACCCGCAGCGGCAGCTGCGCGGTGATCATGGTGCCGCTGGGGAGCGGCGCCCGGATGTCGCCCTGCCGGGTGTCGTTGTGCCAGCAGACGTTGACGCGCCGGTTGCGCACGTCCTGCTCGCCGGTGTCCACCAGCGTCCGGCCGTCGAGGCTGAGCGACTCCCGGGCGATCCGGACCGGACCGTCGGTACGGATCACCAGGTCGAGCCGGATCCGGCCGCGCGGTGAGCGGACGGTGCAACCCAGGATGACGGCGTCCCGCCCGTGCGGCACGCACCCGTCCAGGCCCCCGCGCACGGGCGTGGCGAGCGGGCCGGCGCGGTCCGGAAGCCCGTCCAGGGAGTCGGCGATCTCCTCGCCGAGGGCGAGCCGGGACAGCACGGCCAGCGCGTCGAGGGCGTTGGACTTGCCCACCCCGGCCGGCCCGTGCAGCACGGTGAGCGGCGCGAGCGGCAGGACGGCGCGCCGGTACGACTTGAAGGCGGTGAGCCGGAGCTCCTCGACGGTGGGACGTGGCACGGGCGGCCGGTCGGGCCCCGGAGTGCCCGGTCGCAGATGGGCCGGCCCTGCGGGCGCGGCGGCGTCGCGGTTCACCCGTCGGACGTTAGCCGCAGCCCGATCGGGAGAAACGTGCCTGCTCGGCAAATTCATCCCAACGTGGCGACCGGGCCACACATCGGTGACCCGGGACCCGCCCACGGCCTGTCGAGAACCTGCCCACAGCAGGCCCGCCCACAGGCCGTGCCCAACGTCCGCCCAGGGCCTGCCTACGGCCGCCGGTAGCTCGCCACCGTCACCGAGGCGGTCACCCCGACCGGGTCCGGCAGCCCCGCCAGCGCCGCGTCGAGCCGCTCCCGGTCGGTGTGCCAGGCGCTCGGCCCCATGCCGACGACGGTACGGACGTCCTGCGGCGCCAACCGCAGGGTGAACTCGACCTCCCGCTGCTCCACCGGCGTCAGGTAGGGCCCGAGCTTCTCGTCGATCCGGCGCTGCTTCTCCTCGTCCACCGACAGCAGCCCGAGCGCGGCCACGAGTTCGCGCAGGTGGCGGGCGGTGGGCGAGACCAGCAGCAGGGTGCCGCCGGGGCGCAGCACCCGTCGGATCTCCGGTCCGTTGCGCGGCGCGAACACGTTGAGCATCAGGTCGGCGGAGGCGTCACGTAGCGGCAGCGGGCGCCAGGCGTCGCAGACCACCGCGCCGATCCTGGGGTGGGCCTTGGCGGCGCGGCGCAGCGCGAACTTGGAGATGTCCAGGGCGGCGCCGACCCGGCCGGGCAGGGCGTCGAGGACGTGGGCCAGGTAGTGGCCGGTGCCGGCGCCGAGGTCGGCGACCAGGCCCTCGGGGGCGACGGCCGTGGCGGCCTCGGCGAGGGCGTCGGCGATCGGCCGGTAGTGGCCGGCGGCGAGGAAGTCGGCGCGGGCGGCGACCATCTCGGCGGTGTCGCCGGTGCCGGTGTGGGCGTCGCCGGCGAGGAGGCTGACGTAGCCCTGCTTGGCGAGGTCGAAGCTGTGCCCGGCGGGGCAGCGCAGGCTGCGGTCGTGCCGGGTGAGGGCCTGCGCGCAGTGGGGGCAGGCCAGGTAGGGCTCGATGTCCTGCAGCAACGTTTCGTCTTCTCTCGCCGTTCGCCCCGGCCGTTCGGGGCCCGGCCAGCCTAACGACCCCAACCCGCCCAACGACCCCGGCCCGCCCAACGACCCCGGCCCGCCCAACGACCCCGGCCCGCCCAGACCCGCCCCCGCTCCGCGGCCATCCGCAGCGCGAGCCCGGCGAGCGCCTCCGGCGCGCCGGGCCGCCCGCGCACCCCCGGGAAGGCGTTGACGTCCACGATGACCGGCTCGGCGGCCCCGTCCAGCAGGTCGACCCCGTAGACGTCGAGCCCGAACACCTCCCCCACCCGCAGCGCGAGCGCGGCCGTCCCGGCTGGCGGCTCCCACCCCCCCGCCATCCCCGGTTCCCCGTCGTCCGGGGACAGTTCGGAGCGCCGCCGAGCCGCGAACACCCGCCCGTCGACCACCCAGAGCTTCTGGTCCCACCCGCTCCCGGGCAGGTACGGCTGGGTGACGACCTCCTCCTCCCCCCAGTGTTCGACGAGCTCCCGCAGCCGGGCCGCGCCGTCGACCCGCGCGACCAGGTCGTGCCGCCGGCTGTGCCGGCTCTTGACCACGAAGGGGTGACTCGGCGGCGCGAGTTCGGCCAGCCGCCCGGCCGCGACAGTCGCCGCGAACGGCAGCCCGGCGCCCCGGGCGAGTTCCGCCATCCGCACCCGGTCCTGGCAGAGTTCGGTCGCCGCCGCCGAGTTCACCACGACCGCGCCCCGCCGCTCCAACTCACGGGCCAGCGAGAGCGCTTGCGGCGTGCGGGCCTTGAGCAGGTAGACCTCGGCGGGCTCCCCCACCGCCCCGCCGGGCGGGACGACCTCCACCTCGCACCCGCGCCGCACCAGCAGTTCTGCGGCGGCCGCGAGCACCGGGTGCCCCGGATCGCGCGCGATCAGCCCGATCCTCACAGCAAGTCCCCCTCCACCAGGCCGAGTCGGCCGTACGAGGCGCCACCCGCCGGCACCAGCACGGGCGCCGACACGGCGGTCCCGCTGCGCGCGAGCCGCAGTACCGCTCGGGCGACCCGGGCCACCGCGTCCGGCACCTGACGGAAGCTCGGGAAGTCGTTGACGTCCACCACCACCGGCCCGTCCGGCCCGAGCAGCACGTCGAGCCCGTACAGGTCAAGCCCGAACACCTCGCCGACCTGCGCCGCGATCCGCGCCACGCTCGTCGGCAGCGGCACCTGCCGCTCGCGCACGCCCTGCCCGGGGTGCAGCGGGGAGGAACGTTCCGTCGCGAAGAACTCGCCGTCGACGCAGTACACCTTGAGGTCCGTCCCGGAGTTGGGCACGTACGGCTGCGCGATCAGCAGCCCCTCGCCCGCGAGTTCGGGCCCGAGGCCGGGCAGGTCGTCGGGCCCGGCCACCAGCCGGACGCCCCGCCCCGAGCTGCCGTCGGCCGGCTTGACGACCAGCGGGTACTCCGCCGCCGGTATCTCGGCCAGCCGCTCCCAACGGGCGGCGGCGTAGGTGACCGGGACGGGCAGGCCGCGGGTGCGGGCGATGACCGAGGCGAGCGCCTTGTCCCGGACGCCACGGATCGAGCGCACGTCGTTGACGGTGGTCAGGCCGACCGCTGCGGCCGCCTCCAGCAGGGTGAGCCCGGGCCCGCCGGAGACGGTCTTGAGCACCCAGGCGTCGTGGCTGCCGGCCCGCACCGCCTCGGAGATCGCCATCAGCGAGTCCCCGGGGCGCAGCACGTCCACCCGGTGCCCCCACGCGCCGAGTTGACGTGCCACGTCCAGCGGCATCCCGTCCCGCCGGTAGTGCTCCTCCACCAGAAAGCAGAGCCTCATGGGCCTGTCTTCCCCCTTGCCTCGCCGAGTGCGGACGTCCGCCGTCCCCCTCGGCAGAGCTGTGAAGGGTTCAGCATGCCCGGCGTATACGCACAAGATCACCGCGAGCCGGTAAGCGTTCGGCAACAATCCACAACCCGCGGCCCCGGGAGTCCCGGCAAATCGGTGGCGGCCCTGCAACGCCCCTGCTTGGATGCACGCCGTGACTTCTGCTGATCGTGCTCCCGGCGACCGCGCCCTGCTCGACGAGATCGAGCGCTACTACGACACCGTGCCGCGCAGTGCCGCCGACGCCGAGGACTTCGGCCCGCTGACCCTGTTCGTCCGCAGGGGCAGCATCGGCTGGCAGTACTACGCCCGCCCGACACTCGGCCACGACGGCCCGGCCGCCACCGTCGACGATGTCCGCAAGGTACTGGAGCGGCAGCGGGAGGTGGGCGCGCCGGAGGCCTTCGAGTGGGTCGCCGAGCAGAACCCCGAGCTGCGCGCGGCCGTGGAGGCGGCCGGGCTGACGGTGCACGAGCACCCGCTGCTGGTGCTCGGTCCGCAGGAGGAGCCGGCCCCGGCGCCCGGGCTGCCCGAGCGGGTCGCGGTACGGGTGTTGGCCGCGGACGCCCCCGAGCTGGCCGACGCGGTCGCCGTCCCGCACGTCGCCTTCGGCAACCCGGGCACCGCCGCCGGCCCCGCCGGGGCGGCCGAACTGGCCGAGAACGCGGCGCGGTTGACGGCCGAGGGCGGTGTGGCGCGGATCGCCCAGCGGATCACCGACGGCGTCACCGTGCTGGCCGCCGCCCTGGACGGCACCGAGGCGCTGTGCGCGGGCCAGCACAACCCGGTGGGCCCGGTCACCGAGGTGGTCGGGGTCGGGACGCTGCCGTCCGCGCGCCGGCGCGGCCTGGGCCTGGCGGTCACCGCGGCCCTGGTGGCGCACGCCCGCGCCAACGGCGTGCGGACGGTGTTCCTGTCCGCCTCCGACGAGGACGTCGCCCGGATCTACCGCCGGGCCGGCTTCCGCCCGTTCGCGACGGCCCTCATCGCGGAGCCCTAGGCGGCAGCGGCGAGGACGGGGCTCCGGCGGTCAGTCGTCGTCCTCGTCCTCGTCGTCCGCCCCGCTGACGCCCTCCCCCTCGGCCTCGTCGACCACCCAGGCCGCCAGCCGTTCCGCGACCCCGGACACGCCGAGCCGCCCCTCCCGGATGGCCCGGGAGAGGCTGCGCACCTCGCGGGCGGTGGTGGCGACGGTGCAGCCGCTGGCGACGAGGTAGGCGTAGGCGACGGCGGTCGCGTAGAGCTCGTTGGTCTTCTCCAGGGCCGGCACCCGGATCAGCTGGTGCATCAGCGCGGCCGCGCGGTCCTGCGGTTCGGGGTAGACGGCGATGTCGAAGATCTCGGCCTGATGCCGGGTGACGGCCGCGAGCAGCGAGCCGTAGTCGGTGACCTGCGGGTCACCTGGCGTGTACTGCTCGGCGGTCATGAGCAGCCAGGAGAGGTCGACCTCCAGTTTCAACGGCGCACGTCCTGGAGTTCGCCCGGCTCCCCGAACTCGGCGAGGAACGCCGTCTCGTACTCCTTCATGAACTGCGCGGCCGCGTCGACGAAGGCCCGCCCGGACTCACCCATGTCCTGCTGGACCAGGCGCTCGATGTACTGGTTCATGCTGATCCCCTGCTGCTCCGCCCGTTCCCGGGCCATCTCCGCGGTCGTGGCGTCCACTCGGACGTTCAGCTGCTTCTTGCCCATGCCGTCAAGCTAGCGCTGAAGTGCTAGCACAACAAGGGCGCGCGCACACCGCCCGCACACCTGCCGCACGCCCCCTCGCAACCTCCCGTCCGCGAATCCGTCACCGAAGCCCCTCCACCGGACCCGCCGGGGACGGCCCAGCTCCCATACCCGCCCCGGCGCTGCCCCACCCCACCAGGACGAGCGAGACTTGAAGAGTCCTTCAGCATCCAGGACTCTGAACTCTCCTGAGCGTTCCCCCGAGCGGCACCGACCGGTGTGGAGGCCGGCAATGACAGCCATGTTCGACCAGGAGCTGCGCGAGCAGCTCGCCCAGGCCCGCCGGGACCTCGCGGCGGCCCGGGCCGAAGGGGACGCCGACGGCGTCCAGGCGTACGAGGGCCGGATCGCCGGGCTCCTCCGGCTCGCCGCCCAGCACGGCATCGACCTGCCGCACAGCGCCGAGGAAGAGGAGCACAACGAGTAGCCGCACCCCGAAACGCCGAGAAGACGGCCCCCGTACGCCACGGGGTGCCGCCTCCTCGAACATCGGGGGTCACTCCCCGGTCGGCTCCAGGATCGCCACGCACTCGAAGTGGTGCGTCATCGGGAACAGGTCGAAGGCCCGCAGCGAGACCGGACGGTAGCCGCCCTCGCGGAAGAACCGCAGGTCCCGGGCGAGCGCCGCCGGGTCGCAGGCCACGTACGCGATCCGGCGCGCCTCCAGGCCGACCAGGTGCGCGACCGTCTCACGCCCGGCGCCCGCGCGCGGCGGGTCCAGGACGATCAGGTCGGTGGCGGTGATGCCGGTGCGCGGCAGCAGCGTCTCGACCCGGTCGCACTCGATCCGCACGTTGTCCAGTGCGGCCAGGTTGTGCCGGGCGTCGACCACGGCCTGCTTGGACGACTCGATGCCGAGCACCGCGCCCTCCTCGCCGACCCGGTCGGCCAGCGCGCCCGCGAACAGGCCGACGCCGCAGTACAGGTCGAGCGCGTTCTCGCCCCACTGCGGGTCCAGTCCCTCCAGCACCGCGTCGACCAGGGTGTCCGGCGCCTCCGGGTGGATCTGCCAGAAACCGCCGTTGCTGACCCGCCAGGTCCGCCCGGCCGCCCGCTCACGCACGAAGGTGCGCCCGTGCACCCGGTGGATGTCGCCCTGCTCGTCCACCCGGGCGATCGACACCGGCTTGTCCAGCTCGACCAGCGGCAGCTGGGCGCCGGGGCGCGGGGTCAGCACCACCTGGCGGTCCGAGGAACCGGTCGCGGCGACCGCCTCGACGGTGGCCACGCCCGGCCAGTCGCGGGACTCGATGCCCAGCTCGGTGACGCCCTCGGCGGCGATCAGGCAGCGGTCCACCGGCTGCACCTCGTGCGAGCGGTGCTTGCGCAGGCCGACCTTGCCGGTCTCCGCGTCCACCGCGTACTGGACCCGGGTGCGCCAGGCCGGCACCTGCCCGGCCGGCAGCTTGCCGCCGACCGGCTCGACGCTGCCGTCCCAGCCCGCCTCGGCCGGGGTGAGCCCGGCCAGCTTGGCCAGCTGCTCGGTCAGCACCGCGGCCTTGAGCTTGCGCTGCCCGCCCGGGGTCACGTGCTGCCAGTCGCAGCCACCGCACTTGCCCGGCCCGGCGAACGGGCACGGCGCCTCGATCCGTTCCTTGGCCGGCTCCAGCACCTCCACCGCGTCGGCCCGCAGGAACCGCGAGGTGGTGGTGCCCTCGGTCACCAGCGCGATCACCTTCTCGCCGGGCAGCGTGTGCCGGACGAACAGCACCCGCCCCTCGTGCCGGGCCACACAGTGCCCGCCGCCGTGCGCGACCGGGCCGACCTCGACCTCGTAGCGCTCCCCGACCAGCGGCTCCCCGGACGGCTTCTCCGGCCGCCGCGCGGGCGCCGCGGCAGTGGTGCGCAGCGCCTTCGGCGGCCGCACCGCCTGCTTGCGCGGCGCCTTCCGGCCCGCCCCGGCGGCGGCACCCTTCTCCGCACCGGCGGGCTTCTCGGCCCGGGCGGGCTTCTCGGCGCGCACGGGCTTCTCGGCGGGGGCCTCCCCCGGCACGATCGGCGCCGTGCGCGCCGTCAAGCCGTCACGGTCGGTGGCCTCCGGGCGGTTCGGCCGGCCCCAGCGCGGCCGGGACACCTGCCCGGGCTGGGAGCCGCCCCGACGGGCGCCGCCCTTGCCGGAGGCACCGGAGGAGCCCTTGGAACGGGGCGGAGTGTTGCGCGTCACTGGGAGAAGTCCTTGCTGCGGTCGGAGGTGTCACCGGTGGTCTCACCGGTGGAGACGGAATCCTTCGACTTTACGGCCTTCGGCGCCCGGGGCTCGCCACGGCGGACGGCACCCGGCGGCGACCAGGCCTTCTGCGGCTTGCGCCGCTCCGAGGACTCCAGCTGCCAGGGGACCGAGGTGACCATCACCCCGGGCTTGAACAGCAGCCGCCCCTTGAGCCGCAGCGCGCTCTGGTTGTGCAGCAGGTGCTCGTACCAGTGACCGACCACGTACTCGGGGATGTACACCGCGACCACGTCGCGCGGGCTGCTGCGCCGCAGGTTCTTCACGTAGTCCAGGACCGGCCCGGTGATCTCGCGGTACGGCGAGTCCAGCACCTTCAGCGGCACCTCGATGCCGCGCTCGTCCCACTCCTGCCGCAGCGCCGTCGTGTCCGCCGGGTCGACGTTGACGGTGATCGCCTCCAGGGTGTGGGCGTGGGCCAGCCTGGCGTACGCGAGGGCGCGCAGCGCCGGCTTGTGCAGCTTGGAGACCAGCACGATCGCGTGCACCCGGGTGGGCGGCACCACGTCGTCCGGCTCCTCGGCGGCGGTGAGCTCCTCGGAGACCCGGTCGTAGTGGCGGCGGATGCCCTTCATCATCACGAACAGCACGGCCATCGCGGCGATCGCGATCCAGGCGTGGCCGATCTTGGTGACCAGCACGACGATCAGCACGGCCATGGTCATCACCAGGCCGAAGCCGTTGATCGCCCGGCTGCGCTGCATGCGGCGGCGCTCGGCCGGGTCGGTCTCGGTGCGCAGCAGTCGGGTCCAGTGCCGGATCATGCCGGACTGACTCATGTTGAAGGAGACGAAGACGCCGACGATGTAGAGCTGGATCAGCCTGGTCGGGTCCGCGTCGAAGGCGATGATCAGCAGGATCGCGGCGATCGCCAGCAGGATGATGCCGTTGGAGAAGGCCAGCCGGTCGCCGCGGGTGTGCAGCTGGCGCGGCAGGTAGCGGTCCTGGGCCAGGATCGAGCCGAGCACCGGGAAGCCGTTGAAGGCGGTGTTGGCGGCCAGCACCAAGATCAGACCGGTGACGGCGGCGACGAAGTAGAAGCCGGGCGTGAAGTTGTTGAAGACGGCCTCGCTGATCTGGGCCAAGGCGGTCTTCTGGTGATAGCCGGGGCCGGAGCCGACCAGCTGCTCGGCCGGGTTCTCGGCCATCTGCACCCCGGTCAACCGGGCCAGCCAGATGATGCCCATGAACATCACCACGGCGATGGTCGCCATCATCAACAGCGTGGTGGCCGCGTTCTTGCTCTTCGGCTTGCGGAAGGCCGGCACGCCGTTGGAGATCGCCTCCACGCCGGTGAGCGCGGCGCAGCCGGAGGAGAAGGACTTCAGCAGCAGGAACACCATCGCGAAGCCGGCCAGCGACTCGTTGCCGGGGACGGCGGCGAGGTGGAAACCGGAGCTCTCGGCGGGCATGGCCTGGCCGAGCACGTAGTGCCGGAAGACGCCGTAGCCGACCATCCCGATCACGCCCGCCATGAAGGCGTAGGTGGGCACCGCGAAGGCACCACCGGACTCGCGCACGCCGCGTAGGTTCATACCCATCAGCAGCACGACCACGACCACCGAGACGATCATCTCGTGCCCGCGCAGTGAGGGGACGGCGGAGACCACGTTGGCGACGCCGGAGGTGGTGGACACGGCCACGGTCAGCACGTAGTCGACCATCAGGGCGGCGGCCACCACCAGGCCGGCGGCCGGCCCGTGGTTGACGGTCGCGACCTCGTAGTCGCCACCCCCGCTCGGGTAGGCGTGCACGTTCTGTCGGTAGGAGGCGACCACGGCGAGCATCACGATCGCCACGACGAGGCCGATCTGCCAGGAGAAGTTGATCGCCGAGGCCCCCGCGACGGAGAGCGTGAGCAGGATCTCCTCGGGGGCGTACGCGACCGAGGAGAGCGCGTCCGAGGCGAAGACGGGCAGCGCGATCCGCTTGGGGAGAAGGGTCTCCCCAAGCTTGTCACTGCGCAGAGCGCGCCCGATCAGCAGGCGTTTCGGAAGGTCAGTCGGCATAGGCACGTTAAGGAATCGTAGGGGTTTGCCGGGAAGACTTGCGCCGCTTGTCCCCCCCTTCGTCGCGACTGCGTTCGGTGGACCGGCTAGCGTGTCGGATACGAGTCGGTGGGCAACACTCAGGTTGTCGAGCGGTGTCCGGCCGACGCCCCCACGAGAAGGCTCGCCCCGGAAAGCCGGGCGGGAAAGGGAGATGAACGGTGTTTGCGCAGGTCAAGAACCCTACGGGACGGGTGAGGTAGCGCCGGTGCACATCGTCATCATGGGCTGCGGCCGCGTGGGCTCCGCCCTCGCGAGAACGCTGGAGAAACAGGGCCACTCGGTGGCCGTGGTCGACCAGGACCCGACCGCGTTCCGTCGGCTGGGCGCCGGGTTCAACGGACGCCGGGTGACCGGGGTCGGCTTCGACCAGGACACCCTGCGCGAGGCGGGCATCGAGGAGGCCGGCGCCTTCGCCGCCGTCTCCAGCGGCGACAACTCCAACATCATCGCCGCGCGGGTGGCCCGGGAGACCTTCGGCGTCGAGAACGTCGCGGCCCGGATCTACGACCCCCGCCGCGCCGAGGTGTACCAGCGCCTGGGCATCCCGACCGTGGCGACGGTCCGCTGGACCGCCGACCAGATGCTGCGCCGGCTGCTGCCGAGCGGCGCCGAGCCCCTGTGGCAGGACCCGAGCGGCGGCGTGCAGCTGGCCGAGGTCGCCTACCACCCGAACTGGGTCGGCCACCGGATCAGCATGCTGGAGGAGGCCTCCGGCACCCGGGTGGCGTTCGTCACCCGGCTCGGCGAGGGCGTGCTGCCCTCGCCGCAGATGGTGGTGCAGGAGGGCGACCTGGTGCACGTGATGCTGCGCCGGACCGACCTGATGGCGGTCGAGGCCGCGTTCGCGCAGGGGCCGAAGGAGGAGGGTCACTGATGCGGGTCGCCATTGCCGGGGCCGGTGCCGTGGGCCGCTCGATCGCGGGCGAGCTGCTGGAGAACGGCCACGAGGTCCTGCTCATAGACAAGAACCCGAACTCCATCTCGGTGGAGCGGGTCCCGATGGCGGAGTGGCTGCTGGCCGACGCCTGCGAGATCACCTCGCTGGACGAGGCGGCGCTGCAGCGCTGCCACGTGGTGATCGCCGCGACCGGCGACGACAAGGTCAACCTGGTCGTCTCGCTGCTCGCCAAGACCGAGTACACGGTGCCGCGGGTGGTCGCCCGGGTGAACAACCCGAAGAACGAGTGGCTCTTCAACGAGTCCTGGGGCGTGGACGTGGCCGTCTCCACCCCGCGCCTGATGTCCGCCCTGGTCGAGGAGGCGGTCAGCGTCGGCGACCTGGTCCGCCTGATGCGCTTCAGCCAGGGCAACGCCAACCTGGTCGAGCTGACCCTGGCCGGCGAGGCCGAGCTGGTCGGTACCCGGGTGGGCGACGTGACCTGGCCGCAGGACACCGCGCTGGTGAGCATCATCCGCGAGGGCCGGGTGCTGGTGCCGGGCAAGGACGACACCCTGGAGGGTGGCGACGAGCTGCTCTTCGTCGCCGCCCAGGAGCGCGAGGAGGAGCTGGAGCAGTTGCTCTCGGCCACCTCCGGCGGCCAGTAAGGACGCGCGGTCAACGGCGGAGGCCCGCACCCCCGGGGGTGCGGGCCTCCGCCGTGCTTCCGGCGGGAGCGGCTACTTCGCCGGCTCCTCCTCGTCGTCCAGCTGCGCCTTGATCGGCGGCGGCGCCTTCAGCAGGATCTGCCAGGTCACGTACATCGCCAGCAGCAGCGGCGGGATGCCGAGGGCGACCTTCAGCCAGCCGAGCAGGTTGACGTTGTGGGTGAAGTACAGCGGGAAGAGGATCACCGGCTTGAGGCCCATGATCGCCACCCAGGCCCAGGTCGCCTTGGTGTAGGCGGCCAGGCGGCCAGGGTTCTCCTTGCGCCAGGTGAACATCTCGCCGGTGATCGGGCCGAGCATCACCCCGATCATCGGCCAGCGCGCCAGTGCGGAGGCCGCCAGGGCCACGCAGTAGCCGACGTTCCAGAGCAGGCCGGGCAGGTAGAAGTCCTCGGCCTTGCCGCTCTTCATCGCGATCCAGGCGCCGAGGGCGACGCCGAACACGCCGCTGAAGGCGTGCTGGATGGTCTCCCGCTTCGCCAGCCGGACCACCACGAACAGGCCGCTCAGGCCGAGCGCGGCCCAGGCGGCGGCGCTGACCTGGTGGGTGATGTTGTACGTGATGATGAAGACCAGGCCGGGCAGCGTCATGTCGACCATGCCGCGCACGCCGCCGAAGGCCTGCAGGACGGTGTCGGCCGCTTCCTTGGAAGCGGCCTGGCGGGCGGCCTCGGCGGCCGCCGGGTCGGGGGACGGCTCGGCGGCGGGTGCGGCACCCTCGATCGATCGTGCCAGGCCGTCCACCGCCTCCGAGGCCGCGACATCCTGCCAGGCGGCCATGTCGGCGGCGTCCAGGTCGATCCGGGCGGCGGCGTCGCCGCCGGGGTGGTTGCTCACGCTTCGCTCCCATGTCCGACCGGACGCAGCTCATAGCGGGGGTTGAACAGCACACGGCGCCCGCGTGCGTGGCTGATCCGGCCGCTGGCGACCAGTCGGCGACCCGGTTCTATGCCCGCGATCGAGCGGCGACCGAGCCAGACCACCTCCAGCGCCTCGGTGCCGTCGAAGAGTTCGGCCTCCAGGGCCGGGACACCGGCCCGCGGGCGGAGCGTCACCGTGCGCAGCGTGCCCGCGACGGTGACCAGCTCCCGGTCCGCGCAGCCGGCGATCGGCCGGCAGCCGGACTCGGCGGCACTCTCCTGGCGCAGGTCCTCGGCATCAAGCTCCTCGGCCGAGGAGGTCAGCCGGCTGAGCATGCGGCGCAATCGCCCCGGCGGCTGGCCACTGCTGTTGTCACCACTCATGTCGGCAGGGTACCGGTTTCCAGACCCCCGGCGGCAGGCCACTGGACCGCCGGGGGCCTGCGTGATCAGCTCTCGAAGCGGTAGCCCATGCCCGGTTCGGTGATGAAGTGGCGCGGGTGCGAAGGGTCGCGCTCCAGCTTGCGGCGCAGCTGGGCGAGGTAGACCCGCAGGTAGTTGGTCTCGGTGCGGTAGGCCGGGCCCCAGACCTCCTGGAGCAGCTGGGTCTGGCTGACCAGTCGGCCGGCGTTGCGGACCAGCACCTCCAGCAGGTGCCATTCGGTGGGCGTGAGGCGTACGTCGGTGCCGTCCCGGTTGACCTTCTTGGCGGCGAGGTCGACGGTGAAGCTCTCGGTGACGACCAGCGAGTCGTCCTCCCCCGCCACCGGCTCGGCCCGGCGCACGGCGGCACGCATCCGCGCGAGCAGCTCGTCCATCCCGAACGGCTTGGTGACGTAGTCGTCGGCACCGGCGTCCAGGGCCTCGACCTTCTCGTCGGAGGCGTGCCGGGCCGACAGCACGATGATCGGCACCCGGGTCCAGCCGCGCAGGCCGCGGATCACCTCGACGCCGTCCATGTCGGGCAGACCCAGGTCGAGGACGACCACGTCCGGATGGCGGGCGGCGGCCAGCTCCAGCGCGCTCGCCCCGTCATGGGCCGCGTCGACCTCGTACTTACGAGCCTTGAGGTTGATCACCAGCGCGCGGACGATCTGCGGTTCGTCGTCCACGACGAGGACCCGGGTCATCTACGGGTTCCGCCTTTCAGGGCTGTCGGATCTATCGGACTGTGCGACTCAGCTGAAGGTACGACGGGCGACACCGGGCAGCCACGGGCACGGCCGGTGCGCCGCCGGGCCTCACGTGATCAGCTGCGAGAGCGGATCGTGGCCGTCCCCGGTCGGCTCACCCGGTTCGGGCGGCCGTTCCGCGGCGGGCAGGCTGACGACCATGGTGAGACCGCCGCCGGGGGTGTCCTCGGCGGTGACGGTACCGTCCATCGCCTCGACGAAACCGCGCGCCACCGCGAGCCCGAGGCCCACCCCGGCACCGCGCGGCGCGTCCCCGTAGCGCTGGAACGGCGCGAAGATCTTCTCCTTGGCGTCCTCGGGCACCCCCGGGCCGCGGTCCACGATCCGCAGCTCCACCCGGCCCGGCCCGCCCGGCTGCTCCAGGGCGTCGGCCTTGACCAGCACCTTGACGCCGTCCGGGCTGTACTTGACGGCGTTCTCGACCAGGTTGGCCAGCGAACGCTCCAGCAGCCCGCCGTCGGCCCGGATCATCGGCAGCGTCTCCGGGACGTCCAGGCGGACCGACTCCGGCGGCACCCCGCCCAGCGCGTACGGCACCACCTCGTCCAGATCGGTCTCCTGGATCAGCGGGGTGACGGTGCCGGTCTGCAGTCGGCTCATGTCGAGCAGGTTGTTGATCAGGTGGTCCAGCCGGTCCGCCCCGGCCTCGATCCCGGCCAGCAGCTCGGCCTCGTCCTCCGGGTCCCAGTCCACGTCGGCCGAGCGCAGCGAGCTCACCGAGGCCTTGATGCCGGCCAGCGGGGTGCGCAGGTCGTGGGAGACGGCAGCCAGGAGAGCGGTCCGGATCCGGTTGCCCTCGGCCTCCCGACGGGCCGCGGCGGCCTCCCGGGCCAGCCTGCGGCGCTCCAGGACCACGGCGGCCTGCGCGGCGAAGGCCCCGAGCAGGCGCCGGTCCGCCCCGGGCAGCACCCGGCCGCGCAGCACCAGCGCCAGGCTCTCCCCGACCGGCACGTCCACATCGGCTTCCTCGGGCCGCTCCGGCGGGCGCGGCCCGGCGGTCGCCACCGGCAGCCAGGCGTCCATCGGCTCCGGGCGCTCCAGCAGCGCGGCGCTCTCCTGCCCGAAGGTCTCCCGGACCTGCTCCATCAGTGCGGTCAGCACCCCGTCGCCGTTCGGCGCGCCGCGCAGCACCGTGCCGGCCAGCGCACTGAGTGTCTGCGCCTCGGCTTGGGCGCGGGCCGCCTGGTGGGTGCGCCGGGCCGCCAGGTCCACCACGGAGGCGACCGAACAGCCGACGATGGTGAATATCGCCACCGCCATGATGTTCTGCGGCTCGCTGATGGTGAAGGTGTGCAGCGGCGGGGTGAAGTAGTAGTTCAGCACCGAGGAGCCGACCAGCGCCGAGCCGATCGACGGCAGCAGCCCGCCCACCAGCGCCGCGCACACCGTCAGCGACAGGAACAGCAGCATGTCGGTGGACAGGCCCAGCCCGCCGATCGCGGTCAGCACGAGCGCCAGCACCGGCGGACCGGCCAGCCCGATCAGCCAACCGGCGATCGTCCGGGTCCGGCCCAGGTCGGTGATCCGGCGCACCGGTACCTTGCTGCGCCGCCCGTGCCCGGCGTGCTCGTGGGTGACCATGTGGACGTCGATGTCCCCGGCCTTCTGGGTGACCGTGGTGCCGACGCCCGGCCCGTACAGGTACTGCCAGCCGGGGCGACGGCTCGTACCCAGCACGATTTGGGTCGCGTTCACGCCGCGGGCGAAGTCCAGCAGCCCGGCGGCGGGGTCGTCGCCCAGGACGTTGTGGAAGGAGCCGCCGAGGCTCTCCACCAGGGCGCGCTGCTCGATCAGCGTCTGCGGCGAGCCGGAGCCCGCGAGCCCGTCCGAGCGGGAGATGTGCACGGCCAGCAGCTCACCGCCGGAGACGCGGGCCGCGATCCTGGCCGCCCGGCGGATCAGTGTCGCCCCCTCGGGGCCGCCGGTCAGGCCGACCACGATCCGCTCCCGGGCCTGCCAGGTGCCCTCGATGCCCTGCTCGGCGCGGTACTTCTGCAGGTACTCGTCCACCCGGTCGGCGGTCCACAGCAGCGCCAGCTCGCGCAGCGCGGTCAGGTTGCCCGGGCGGAAGTAGTTGGCCAGTGCGGCGTCTATCTTCTCCGGCGCGTACACGTTGCCGTGCGCCAGCCGGCGCCGCAGTGCCTGCGGGGACATGTCCACCAGCTCGATCTGGTCCGCGCGGCGGACCACCTCGTCCGGGACGGTCTCGCGCTGACGCACCCCGGTGATGCCCATGACGGCGTCGCCGAGCGACTCCAGGTGCTGGACGTTGACGGTAGAGATCACGTCGATCCCGGCCGCCAGCAGCTCCTCGACGTCCTGCCAGCGCTTCTCGTTGCGGCAGCCGGGGACGTTGGTGTGCGCCAGTTCGTCCACCAGAGCCACCTGCGGGCGGCGGGCCAGCACGGCGTCCACGTCCATCTCGGAGAACCTGGCGCCCCGGTGCACCACCTGCTTCCGCAGCACCACCTCAAGCCCCGCGACGAGGTCCGCGGTCCGCCGCCGGCCGTGGTCCTCCACGAACGCCACCACGACGTCCGTGCCACGCTCATGCCGCCGGTGTGCCTCGGCGAGCATGGCGTACGTCTTGCCGACCCCGGGGGCCGCCCCGAGGTAGATGCGCAGCCTGCCTCGTCCCATGAGCACCATTCTTGATCCGGCTCTGTCCGGGAGCCACCCCCGGACACCTGTTCCCCTCCCTTCGAGACTACGGCGTGAGAGGCGATATTCCGCTGATCAGTGCACTGATCATGCGGTTTTAGCGACATATTGACGGAGTACCAGCCACTCGGCGGGGGTCGCTTGGGAGGTATCCACGGGCCCTTGCGAGGTCTTCACCGGGTTTCGTCTGTTTTCCGGGAAACGCGAAGAACCCCCATCCGGATTCCGGATGGGGGTTCTTCTGAAGAATTGTTCGGCGGCGTCCTACTCTCCCACAGGGTCCCCCCTGCAGTACCATCGGCGCTGTGAGGCTTAGCTTCCGGGTTCGGAATGT